>CAYHRN010000011.1:0-19133 GCA_964359155.1 uncultured Gammaproteobacteria bacterium
AGGGCGATATACGAGCCAAGGTAGAGTACGAGTGCAAGCATGAAAACTATGAAAGAGAGCGCTATTGCCCTACTTCGTTTAATTCCAATACCTATTACCAAGATACCTAGTACCAATCCCAACCATGAAAGGCGTGAGTACGTAAGAATAAACCCTGGCAAAGTGATGAGGATGCCTGTGAGCAGTATTTTTTTTGCGCGTGAGTTTTTTAATTGCCACCAAAGCCCTGTGGCAAGCAATATAAAAAATGAAAGATAGGTTCCCAAGCGATCATACCGGCCCAAGGTGGCAAAGACCCGCTGCCCTGCGCCCCAGAATTTTTCTACAGTTTCAATAAGGGGGTATTCACGTGCTTTGCCTGGTAAAAGTAAACTGTCCAAGGGCTCGCCTGCTAAGGCTTGTATAAGGCCCAAAACGCCTTCGAACATGGCAAGACTAAGTAAGATTATCACCAAGCCGTGGATATCGCGTTTGCTAAGGCCTGCATACGCGGCAATATAAAAAAGCAGCACATAGCGAAGTAATTGCCGCAGGCCTAAGAACCCTATGTAAAATGGGTCCACAGGGTTGACCAGCATGGAAATGCCGGCGATGCAGAGGAAGGTGAGGAGGGGTAAATCCAGGGAAGTACCCCTTACCCCTTCGCCTCGCCCTTCACGGGAGAGGCCGCCAACGATAGTTGGGGGGTGAGGGTTCCATTTTTTAAGCACTACAATAATAAGCAGCAGCGCCATAAACACTTCACCGCCATAGCGAAGGTAGGGGTACATGTCGTCGCTGACGAATTTCAGCAAGAATGGCTCAAGTGGCGTATACACGCCCAAAAAAAGTATGCCCCAGAAGGGGTTTTTGAAACTTATACCAAGCAACACAATGGCAAAAAGAATACCCACGGAAGCACTGGGGGAGGCAAAGGCAATAAGGGCGGAAAGCGCAAGGGCGGCGAAAATGATGGTTAGAATTTTTTGCATAGTAGTATCATCTGTCATTCTGAACACAATTTTTTGTATGTCATCCTGAGTCCGCCAAGGGCGGACGAAGGATCTCGTTCTTTGAGCAAATCTTTCAATGCAGGATTCACACTTTTAATAAGCTTCAATTTTTTCGCCCGGGTCCATCCTTTGATTTTCTTTTCTGCTTCTATAGCATCTTCTGGATTAGAAAATGTATCGTAGTATACCAGGATGCTTACATTGTATTTTTTTGTAAATCCTTCTGCTAATTTATGTTGATGTTGATATATACGTTGCTCGAGATTCGAAGTAATTCCTGTGTACAACACACCGCGTAGCTTATTCGTTAGAATGTACACGTAGTAGGTTCGCATGGTGGTATGACGAGATTCTTCGCCTGGTGGCTCAGAATGACAGCCTATGTGTAGGATGCCACACTTTAAGGTTCTTTTCAAAAACGCTCTTACCCCAGCACCAAAGCCCAATGGGGCATAAATATTTTATAACGTAGATGCGCGCATACGCCTTCCCCTCGCTCTGCTCGGTCGGCTTTCATGCAAGTTTAAAAATGGTGGTACTAAGGCTTGGTGCGGGGTTGAGGTTTTGTAACCCCGACGTTACGTCGGGGACAAAGCCCTCAAAAAGAAGAAAGACCCACGAGGTGTTAGCTGAGTGAGCTAAAACCTCGTGGGTCTCTCGTATATACGCAGTCGATTGGGTCGCCCATGAAGGCAACCGAATCGACCTGAAAAATGAAGGGGGTGACGGCGGCGGGTGGAGGTTGTCCCCGCCGCCGTCACCCTGGCAGCCTCTCCACGCCGCTTCACGAAGGCCGTGGAGAGGCTGTCGACCCTGAGGGTTAGTGGGGGTGGGTTGCGGCCGCGGTACAGTTCTCGCACATGCACGGCACGTGAAAGACCCGCCCCTTGTCCACCCTGACTTCGCAGCACTGGTCAGGGTTATGGGTACAGGCGGGGCAGGCAGTGATCTCCAGCCACTGCCAGTCTTCTTTGGGTTTGGTGGCGTTGGGATCGCCGTAGGCCCCGGTGAAGCGGACGCTGGTGTCGTCCGTGACGGCCAAGGTGATGGCCGGCCAGGCCTTCACCTTGTCGCCGCCCCCCACCATCGCCTTCTCCTGCATGGGGGTGGGCGCCCAGCCAAGATGGTCACACCAGAAGATGGGCAGGGAGTTGCGCGGCACGACCCGCTTTTTCAAAAGAGCGGGGTTGTAGGCGAACCGATACTCGTGGGTATCGGTCGCGCCCTGCCTACGGTCCTGCTCGGTGCACGTTTCCGTGTGCGCCACCAGGAACTCGGGGCACACCACCACTTCGGTGCCCCAGGTCAGCTCCATGGCCCGACTGACCTCCTGGGGTTTGAGGGCAGGCGGGATGGGGGTAGGCTTGGAGGCGGGATGAGCCTCATTCACCCCCGGAGGGAGCGAGTGGGCCCATTCCATCCCGCCCCCGGCGGCGTGGACCCAGTACCGGGTGCCCCCCATGTTACAGTTGCCGTCGGGGCAGGGGGCGCGCCAGTACATCCGGCCGTCCGAGGCCCGAATCTTGGCCTTCGTCGGGGCAGCCGGGCTCGGGGGAGGCTCGAGGTTGACCTCGAGCTGCCGGTTGGGGTCGTCGCGGTCGGCAGCCGCGGTTGCCGTCGGCTGGGCCTGGGTGGGGACGGTCGGGGTGGGCTGGGCGACCGCGGGCGCGGTCGCCTCGACCTTCACTTCCGCCTGTGCGGGAGGCGGAATCGGCTTGGGGCCAATTCCGAACGGGTGCCAGGTCTGGCAGCCGGTAAGGGCGAGGGCGACGACGAACAGGGCGAGGGCGGACGAGCGGAGTTTCAGCACCGGATTTTCTCCTTCTTCGAGATCTGTTTTCACACTGCCCACGAAGTCCGAATAGTCTCCAGTGAGACGTTCGTTCGTGAGCAGCATGAGAACGTCAGTTCTGGGGAGGGGACACCACACGAACTCGAGGGGTGGCTTCTGACTCGGGTGGGGTAACAACCCTCACCCTAGCGCCAGAGTCACCGGGTAGGACGACGCGTACGCGGCCAGTTGCCGTGTCAGGGCCATCCCCGAAGTGCATCAGGAGATACTTTTCGAACTCCTCTCGCTTTTTTGGATCCTTAAGAGAGAGGATGTATCCCGCGAGCACTTCGCGGACCATGCGCGCGCCTTCACGGCGCGTGAGCGTGGCATCGGCGCGATGGCCGCGCCACGGCTCATTGCACAGTTCAAGGCCAAACACCCGGCCAATGGCCTGGAGGTCGCCGATATCCCAGAACACATCGGCAAGATTCCAGACATTGATCCAAGTCTTGTCCTCGTACATGCCAGGGTGCCCGCTCCTGGCCTTGCTGTACCCACGCCGCGCTGTGATGAACAATGCTCGACTGAGAACTGTCCACACCGCGTCGGCGTAAGGGTACCACCCGGCTTTCCAGACTTCATGGCTCAAGGATGGAGATTTCGCGACCTCCTTTTCCATCCAGAGCTTGTTCTGGAAATACCGGTCGGCCTCGGCCTTCTTTGCGGGGGTGTTAGCGAGGATGATTTTAACACCCTCCTCGCCAGGCTGCAGGAGAATGGCTCTTCTCCAATCAGCCTTTTCGGCATAGTCGGCATAGTAGCCTTTCTTGCCGAAAAACATCCGTCCGTCGTGGCCTACGAAGACCAGGAGGCCACCCTTCCAACAGCCGGGCACCAAGGCCCAGAGGCGCTTGGTTTTGGGGTCGTAGGCCGCGGGGAACTTTTCCACATGTCCGTCGGGCGTGAGGACGAGACAGTCCCAGCGGAAGCCTGCCTCGGTTTCGCGGAACCACTTCGTGTAGAGGTCGAACGCCTCGACCTCCAACACCTCTGCTGACGTGTCGACGACGAACTTGGGTGGGTCGGGCATGCTGTGCGACTCTGGCAGCGAAAGGCTGCCTGGGCGGGTTGCGCACCCGCCGACTACGAGGACGAGGAGGGCCATGACCAGGCCCAGGATGGAACGGCTTAGGTGCGTGGCCATGGGAGGCCCTCCAGAGGGGTTAAGAAGAATTTCGGTAGCCGCGGGATTCAGAATGCGTTCTTTTTCTGTCATCCCGATGAAAATCGGGATCCAGATTAATACGTACCCGCCTGCAGGCGCGCTTAGCGCCAGCGACTGGCGGGCAGGTCTGGATTCCGGCGTTCGCCGGAATGACATTGTATTGAACGCAGGCTAAAGCCTGCGGCTACCGCTTTATAACTAGCTTTTCTTGTCAAAAAAACAGCACGACACCTCAAAAGGTTCGTGCCATTCTTGTACTACATTTTCATTAAAAAGTCAATACCACACCTCGCGACTTCAAATACCTAGAGCAATTCTTTAAATTTTTCAATCGTAAGTCCTGCGGATCCAATGATCCCTCCCATAGTAAAGGCATCAACTGGATTCGCGCGCGGAATGGTAATAATCCGTGTACCGTCGGTCATAGAAATATGCTTACCTTGATGCACAATGCAAAAACCAGCTTTCTCAAGGGCCCTTACGGCACGCGTATGCGATACACCCGAAAGTTTAGGCATATACTTCAACTAAGCGCGTGGTGTTGCCTTTTACTAATTCTTCAGCAGTTTTAAGATACACTACAATAGCATCTTTTATATTTTCAAGTGCCTTGCTCTCAGTTGCTCCTTGTGACCAGCATCCAGGTAATCCAGGACACCAGACCGCATACCCTTCTTCTGTTTTTTCTACCTTCACCGTGTATTGCATACATTGATTTTCTTTCCATGGTAGTGGAAATGGTGGAAAAGTCAAACAGCCGTACAGTGCGCGTTACTGTACCTCTACGGTAATATTGGCGGTATCAAGCGGTATACGGGTATTCCAAAATGGGGAAAGTGAAATTTTTGTAGTTTCAATATCTTTGATGCCTGCGAAATAATTTAATGCATCTTGTGTTGACCGCCCCACAATGTTACGGGTATCCAATACCGGTGCCACAGAGGAAAGGGTGGTATCTCCTTCTAAATACACTTTCAGTTTGGCAGTTTTAGTTTTGGCGTTATAGTCTTCCAGTAATATTTTTAATGAATCCTCATGCACCGTACTAATAGCACGAAATGCGTCGGGCTTTAGCGCAGCAGTTAAATTATTGCGTGCCAGTGCAAGCACGGCAGCGCGGTCGATAACAATACCTATTACGTCTACCGTGACTCGTGCGGTGAATGTTGCCACTGCAGTGCCGAGGGCAGGATTGGTCACAGAACTCGTGATTTCGGTAACACTTACCGTGGGTGCACCATAGGTAGCAGTAAATTCGCTTAATGCTTCACTGGTGGCTTGTTTCCCTACCACTTCTTTGGCGCGCGCAATATCATCGGCAGAAATACGGGGTGCTTGCTTGCTACCCCCTTGCATAGCTGTTTCGCTTTTGGCATAAATTTTATCTTGCAGCCCTGTCCACAGCCCAGGAATAGTAAAGGTGCTTGGGCTTATGTCGCCCGTAGGGCCTTCTTTGTCGGCATAGACCGCAACTTGTACACTGCCCTTAGCGGGCACGGTAACTCCTTTGGCAATACGGAACAGTACTCCTTCTTTACTCAAAAGCCTCGTGCGTGCCACCAAGGGCTGATTTTTGGAAAAATTATTAATAATACTTACCATGCCAGACGAAGTGCCGCCTGCTACTTCACCCAAGGAGGCTTTAAATGCTTGCTCTGCGGTATGGCTTATGGTGGCCACGGTGCCATTGAGCACAGGCACTGATGCGCCGGATGGTGCGGCCGCTTTTTTGCTTACGGTGTTTTGTATATTCACTGAGAGCGTGGTGCTTATGGGTTGCCGTGTGGCCTTCACGGTTATTGTTGCTTCTTGCGTTGCCATAGCCAAAATTCCCCCCAGCGCTAAGAGCGAAACTAAAGAAAACCCAAGGGCAATGCGGCGGTACAAAGTGCTGGAGGAGGTAGAAGGACGTTGTACCAAAGAGGGCGCGACAAATTCAATAGGCTCTTCGGGTGGTGGTAAGGCATGTTTCACTCTGCGCCGTGGTGCAGTACTAGGCTTACGGCCGCGTACCTTGGGTACCTCATCTTCGGTTTTAATTTCGATATCCATAACGTAATTTATGTTGGTTTCACAAGAAGCTCGCCCTGATCAGGAAAAAATTTAATGCCTTCATCAGAAATTTCGGTTTTTCCTTTTAAGCGAACAGGGTTGCCTTCTTGGAATAAATGGCTATTGCCGGCCAAAAACTTAGGGAATACCACAGCCTCAATATGGTCGCTTTCATCTTCCAGCCGTGCAAAGAGCATGGCATCGCCCTTTTTGGTAAATATTTTTTTAATGGTGGTGACGATGCCCGCAATAATGGTGGTGCCTTTGGTACGCTCTTCTTTAAGGGTTTTCAGGGGCGTGCGGCGGCCTTCCACCAGCGCGGTATATTCACTAAAGGGGTGTTCAGATAAGTAAAGGCCCAATACTTCTTTTTCCCAATGCATACGCTCAAGGCGTGCTGCCTCAGGCGCTTCTTTTAAAGGAAGATGGGTGCTGGGTGCTACTGCAGGTGTTGCAAAAAGTGAAAGTTGCGAAATGTTCACTACCTTGTGCGGCGAAAAATGTAAGAGCTCTTGGATATTATATAAGAGTTGCGCCTTCTCGCCAAGTGCTTGCATGGCGCCGCTTTTAATTAATGCCTCGAGTGACTTTTTATTTAGGTCGCGACCACTCATACGCAGTAAGAAATCTTCTAGGGCCGTAAACGGGCCATGTGTGGTACGCTCTTTTAGGAGATTTTCTACAAAGGTGGTGCCTACATTTTTAATGGCGTTTAACCCAAAACGAATTTGGGGCTTGGTGCTGATCGCCCCTACCACGGTAAAATCTACTTCGCTTTCATTAATGTCGGGTGGCAATACTTCCAGGTGCTGTTCACTGCATTCATCAATAAGGGCCGCAACGCGGTCGAGGTCGCCACAATCCATGGTGAGTAAACACGCCATAAATTCGGGTGTGTAATGGGCTTTCAAATACGCGGTATGCCAGGCAATATACGCATAACAGGCGGCATGGGCGCGGTTAAACGCATAGCCCGCAAAAGGTTCCATAAATGCAAATACTTGTTCCGCAACTTTTTGGCTCACTCCTTTTGCAGTGCAGCCATCCATGAACTTCTTTTTTTGCTCTTGCAAAAGACTCATGATTTTTTTACCCATGGCCTTGCGCAGTAAATCGGCTTGGCCATAACTAAACCCTGCTAAGTCGCGCGCAATCTGCAATACTTGCTCTTGGTAGACCGCAATGCCATAGGTTTTTTCTAAAATGGGCTTGAGTGCGGGGTGCAGGTAGTGAATATCGCGCTTTCCGTGTTTGCCATCGATATAGTCGTTAATAAGCTCCATAGGGCCTGGGCGGTACAGGGCCACCATGGCAATAATGTCTTCCAGGCCTGTGGGTTTCAGCTGTTTTAAATATTTTTTCATGCCTGCGCTTTCCAGCTGGAACACGCCGGTGGTGTCGGCGTGCTGCAGAAGACGAATTGTTTCTTTGTTATCCAAGGGAATATTATTAAGATCTATGTTGATATGCCGCGTGCGTGCAATCATGGCCTTTACATTTTCTAGCAATGTAAGGTTTTTCAGGCCCAGCAAATCGATTTTCAGTAATCCCAAGGCTTCTACGGCGTGCATTTCGTATTGAGAAATAATCGTCCTGTCTGAGGTAGAAGCGTATTGCAGCGGAGTGTGGTTGGGGAGTGGCTCGGGCCCCACCACAATACCACAGGCATGGGTGGAGGCATGGCGTACGACACCCTCGAGTTTTTTGGATGTGTCAATAATTTTTTTGGCCTGCGCATTGGTGTCGTACATGGTTTTGAGCTCGGGATTGTCGCGTAAGGCTTCCTCAAGGGTAGAGAAGGCAGGAATCATTTTGGCCAGCGCGTCGCAAAAGCTATACGGCACGTCGAGCACACGCCCCACATCACGCACGCTAACTCGTGCAGCCATGGTACCGAATGTCACAATTTGGGCGACATGATCGGCACCATACTTGTGTTCAAGGTATTGAATCACTTCATTGCGCCTCGTATCGGTGAAGTCCATATCAATATCGGGCATGCTAATACGTTCAATATTTAAAAAACGCTCAAATACGAGTTTGTAATGAATAGGGTCAAGCTGCGTAATGCCCAATAAGTAACTCACAATCGATCCGGCCGCGCTGCCGCGCCCTGGGCCCACCATAATGCCATGGTCTTTGGCCCATTTCACCAAGTCCCACACAATCAAAAAGTACGGCGCAAACCCGGTTTTTTCAATTACCGAAAGTTCATAGTTAAGGCGTTCGCGAATTTCTGGTGTTACTTCTTTATAGCGTGTGGTAAGGCCACGTTCCGTGTGTTGTTGCAGTAATGAAAATGCAGTTTCGCCTTCTGGTAAGGGAAAGCGAGGCAGAAGTGGTTGCTCAAATTGAATCGTAAGGTTACACGCTTCCGCAATGCGTACTGTGTTGCCAATTGCCTCGGGAGTATCGGCAAAAGCTTTCATAACACCCTCGGTATCAAAAGAAAAATCATCATGCATCATGCTCATGCGGCCCTTTTCGTTTTGCTTGCGTTTGGTTTGTAAACACAACAGCACATCATGCGCTTCGGCATCGTCGTGGTGCAAGTAGTGGCTATCGCAGGTTGCCACAAGGGGCAAGGAAAGTTTTTTTGCCAACGCTTTCAGGCCTTCGTTCACTGTTGCTTGTTCGGGAATATGGGGGTGATGCTGCAATTCTAAATAATAATCAGGGCCAAATATTTCTTTATACTTGGCGGCCAACATTTCTGCTTCTTCGTGGCGGTTACTAAGCAAGCTTTGGCTAATATGGCCGCCTAAACACGCCGAAAGGGCAATAAGGCCTTCGTGATGCTGTTGCAAAAGTTCAAAATCAATACGCGGTTTGTAGTAAAAACCTTCCAAATGTGCCTTGGTGGTAAGTTGCAATAAGTTGCGGTAGCCCTTGTCGTTTTTGGCAAGCAAAATAAGGTGGTAAGGGCTATCGTCGAGCTTGGGGGTACGGTCATTTCGCCCACGATTGGCCATATACATTTCTTGGCCCACAATGGGTTTGATGCCGGCCTTCACGCACGCTTTATAAAACTCAATGGCGCCATACATATTGCCGTGATCAGTAAGCGCCAAGGCCTTCATACCTTTTTCTTTGGCCAATGCCACCATGTCAGGAATACGGCTCAGGCCGTCTAACAGCGAATAATGGCTATGCATGTGCAAGTGAACGAAATCCATATACGTTATTGTAGCACGGGAATAAAAAAAGATAACCCCTGGAGGGGCAACTCTTTTGGTAGCCGCAAGCTAAAGCTTGCGGCTACACTGCATCTGGTGCTTTGCTCCCCAAATTCCACATAAAGTCGAAAAAGGCACGCAAGGTTAGTGAAAATTCTTTACTTTGCAAAATGCAGCCAAAGTTTTCTTGCCGGGTAGAGATCATGGCAACTTTGTCGTCATAGAGCATAATCATGGAAGCATGAAATACATCGGGCGGGAGGTAGCGGACATGGCGCAAGAACTCTTTGCTTTCTTGGCCATAGGTGGCGTCGTACACATCGCCGCTTTTGGGGTGCAGGGCAAAGGCCTCTATGCCTGCTGCTGCCCTGCGGCGTATATACTCTTTGGCAAAGTCGCCACCCGGGAAGTCTACAAAGTCTTTTACTTTCACTACTTGGTAGATTTTTTTGTCTTTGCACGTAAGCGTGTCTTCGTATACACGCCGTACGCCTTCACGGCCTTCAAAAAATTGCAATTGCGGGCGTATATGCGCGGTGCCAAATAATTCTTGTAATCCTGGCAAGGCCCTTTCTAAGGCCTGTTTTTTATTGTCGAGCATGTCTAGTAAGGCTTTGGGTTCTTGGGCACGAATGAGCTTGGTTTTGCCCTTGGTGCTGTAGCTTAACATGCCGAGAGCCACCAATTCATCCACGAGTCCATATACTGTGGTGCGTTTAAGCTCGGCCTTTTTGGCAATGGAAGGTATTTTTGCGTTGCCCAGTTCTAGGCACGCCAGGTACACCTTGGCCTGCTTTTCATTGAGTCCAGCTTGTAGAAGTGACTTTTCGTACATATTTTTCGACAACTTTTATATGGCTTTTATACTATTATTTAAAGCAAAAATGGCATTTGATCGTCCGTAATATCCAAATTTACTAACTACATTTTAGCATATCGGCATAGAATGTCAATGTAGGTTGGGTGTGTGGCCCATCCTTACCAAGCAAGGTTCTTTGACAATTAAAGGGAGGAAGCCATGGAAAATAACCTGAAGATCTGGAAGGAAGCTGTCGTTAGGATCAACTACGAGCGCAGTGCCTGTGCCGTGGCTCGTAAATATGTCTGCTCCTGCATTCTTAAGGACCTCAAAAAGGTTAAGTCTCGGGCCAAGAGGGGTATCAAGAAAGTTCACCTCGCCCTGGTATGGATCGTGAGGGAGTTGCAGGATTCCGACTGCCGACGGTACCTGGAGGCTCTTGGCCTGGAGGAGGCTGGCCTTAAGGAGCTCGTGGCATTGAGAGGAAAGCACCCCGAGCTGGTCCCCAAAAAGCGGCAACTCATTGCCAGAGGGGCTCTTCTGGTGCAGCAGCATCCTCGCGATGAATTTTACCCGTGTCTCGTGAGGCACGACGGTAAAATCGATTTCGGGTTCAGGCTGAGCTGCACAACATTCACGCCGGAGGATGTATTCCTGTGTATCAGGAAGCCCCCGAAGTAGCCGCCCCGACCCGAGCACGTCGCAAAACTGCTCCTAAGGTATTCACAGTTCCGCCGCGTCGGAGCTGATACGATAAAAGGTTTTTCAGTTGCCTACCTTATAAACGGCAACGCAAATGCCCGCGATGTCACCTCTTCGGTGACCTCTCACGGGCTTTTTTTATAAAATTTTTTAAGAATTTTCGATCCCAAGATCACGACAGATTTTTTTGGCGAGAAATTCATCAATTTCGTTATGGCGGGGTACACTAGATATGCGCTGGGTGAGTGTATTCAGTACGACTGTATGCTTTCCTCCTTCACGGATGATGCTGCAG
Source organism: uncultured Gammaproteobacteria bacterium (assembly GCA_964359155.1). Taxonomy (GTDB): domain Bacteria; phylum Patescibacteriota; class Patescibacteriia; order CAYHRN01; family CAYHRN01; genus CAYHRN01. The sequence goes on from CAYHRN010000011.1 coordinate 11,016, forward strand.
CCATGATGAAAAAGATGGCGGAGTAATGCGGTACGTTTCATGCAGTAGCGACGGTTATGGGTTCACGCATAAGATGGGCATGCGTGCTCTCTTGAAGGGTAAACATACGATTCGTCTCAAGAATAAGTCCCAGTGCTTCTTGTAAGTTTTCTTTTGCTTCTTTGCGTGTTTTGCCTTGGGTATTTACGCCAGGGATTTCTTCAATCCAGGCTACATACCACTTTTTTGTTTTTTTATACACGGCCGTAAACTGCTGTTGCATATGAGTTACTATGGTTTCAGTATAGCAAAATTGCTTTCATTTTTCAAGCCAAACACATGTTACTCCCTAGCCACGCGGAGAATTTCTTCAATGGTGGTAATGCCTTGTGCAGCTTTGGTAAGGCCGTCTTCCAGCATGGGCACCATGCCCTCGCTTAACGCTATTTTTTTAATATCACTGGCGTTGGCGCGTTGCATAATGGCGCTACGGATTGCCTCGCTTACCCCCAGTACTTCTTGAATACCCACACGGCCTTCATAGCCACTACTATTGCATTGCTCGCACCCACGCCCCACAAAAAAACTTTGCGCTTTATTAAGCGCTGCGGCCGAGAACGTGCCTTGCAAGCTCGCCAGCTCTGCCGGAGTAAGGCTTTTAGGTGTTTTGCAAAAGGCACAAATTTTGCGTACCAAGCGTTGGCCCAGAATAATATTGATGGTGGAGGCAATTAAAAAGGGGGGCACTTGTAAATCTAAAAGGCGCGTAAAGGCTGAAGGCGCGTCATTGGCATGCAAGGTAGAAAGTAAAATATGGCCGGTCAGCGCGGCATTGGTGGCAATGCTGGCGGTTTCTTCATCGCGGATTTCGCCTACCATAATCACATTGGGGTCTTGGCGCAAAATAGAACGTAAGCCACTTGCAAAGGTAAGGCCTGCTTTGGAATTGGTGGGGATTTGATTAATGTCTTCAATGGCGTATTCAATAGGGTCTTCAATCGTAATCATGGACATTTCTGGCGTGTTAAGGATTTTGATAAGGGTATACAAGGTGGTGGTTTTGCCAGAACCATTGGGGCCTGTAGCCAAGATCATGCCATAGGGCTTATGAAGGGCGCGTTGTATAAGCTCTTGCGCAGGGCCCGAGAACCCCAGTGATTCCAGAGTAAATGCTTGCACGGGCTGGGTAAGAAGCCGGAGCACGGTTTTTTCGCCATAATGGGCAGGAATCACAGAAACACGTATGTCGATTTCTTCTTCGGTGCCGGCTTGGTTGTGTAATGCCATGCGAAATCTGCCGTCTTGCGCGGCGTTTTGTACATCGAGCCGCAACCCCGCAAGTACTTTAATACGACTTACTATTTCGTGTTGAATTTTTTTGGGGACAACTACGATATCGCTTAGTATGCCATCAATGCGCACCCGTACCCGTACGCGGTGCGCCGAAGGGTCGATATGAATATCGGAAGCATGAGCGGTATAGGCGTGCTGCAAAATGGAGTTCACGATTTCGGTGATCGACACATCCTCGTGCACCACAGGTATTTGTGATAGGCGTTCCATATTAGTTGATTAATGTGATTATGTGGGTAGTGTAGCATGGAGCAGGTGTAACAAAAAGGCGGTCCGCCCAAAGTATGGGCGAACCGCCTTTCGTAAGCTAGTATCTTATCTCCTTGCATTCACCATGCCTTTTTCTTCACGGATCTTTTCAGCCACATTGCTGGGCACCGCTGCGTAATGAGCAAATTCCATAGTGCTGCTAGCGCGGCCTTCGGTAAGACTACGAAGACTTGTGGTATAGCCAAACATGGCGGCAAGGGGTACATGCGCGTCGACAATTTTAATATTTTCCCTGTCTTTCATTTCGCGGATTTGTGCCCGGCGGCTATTCAGGTCGCCAATCACTTCGCCCAAAAATTTTTCTGGAGTTACTACTTCAATACTCATGATAGGTTCTAGAATCACCGGGCCGGCGCGCTTTATGGCATCTTGCAGCGCCATAGAGGCGGCAATTTTAAAGGCAATTTCCGAAGAGTCTACTTCGTGGTAAGAACCATCGGTGAGGGTTACTTCAAAATCAACCAAGGGGTAGCCCGCATACACACCTTTGTCTTTGGCTTCTTTCAACCCTTTTTCAATGGCAGGGATAAATTCATTAGGAATGCTGGCGCCCTTAATGGCATTTACAAACTCGTACCCTTTACCACTTTCCAAAGGCTTCACAGTGAGTTCACAATGGCCATATTGACCCCTTCCACCCGTTTGCCGAATATACTTACCCATGCCATTTCCTTCTTTCGTGATAGTTTCCTTATACGCCACTTGAGGTTTACCCACATTGGTTTCTACTTTAAACTCACGGCGCATGCGATCGACAATAATATCCAAATGCAGTTCGCCCATACCCGAGATAATGGTTTGCAAAGTTTCTTCATCACTATGCACCCTAAACGTGGGGTCTTCTTCGGCAAGGCGTGCCATAGCAGTACCCATTTTTTCTTGATCTGCTTTGGTTTTGGGTTCAATCGCCATGGAGATCACTGGTTCAGGGAAGGTAATTGATTCAAGGACAATGGGGTGATCCGGGTCACACAGCGTATCACCAGTAAATGTTTTCTTTAACCCCACCGCAGCGCCAATTTCGCCTGCGTACACGGCATCGATATCTTCACGAGTATTGGCATGCAAGCGCACGATGCGGCCTACGCGTTCTTTGTCGCCGGTCGTGGTATTGAGCACATACGAGCCACTGGTAAGCATACCGCTATACACGCGGAAGAAACAAAGTTTGCCCACAAAGGGGTCGGAGGCAATTTTAAAGGCAAGCGCAGAAAAAGGTGCGGCGTCCTCGGGTTTTTGCACCACAGTTTTTTCTTTATTTTTTGGTTCAAAGCCTTGCACGGGTGGCACATCAAGCGGACTCGGTAAATACGCCACTACCGCGTCTAAGAGTGACTGCACACCTTTATTTTTCAGTGCTGAACCACAGAGCACCGGAATGATATCAAATTTAATTACGCCTTTGCGCAGCGCGCTTTGGAGCTCGGGCAAACTCACCGCCTCACCTGCTAAGTATTTGGTCATCAGGGCATCGTCTTGCTCTACAATAGCTTCCAGCAAGGTATGGCGAAACTTGGCTGATACTTCTTTCATGTCATCGGGAATGGCTTTCTCTTCAATATCTTTGCCCAGATCATCTTTATAGTAGTAGGCCTTTTCGGTGAGTAAATCGATAATGCCGGCAAAGTCGGCCTCGGCCCCAATAGGAAGTTGTAAGGGATGCGCTTTTTTACTTAACCGTTCGTGAATGCTGTCGAGATCTTTATAAAAATTAGCGCCTAACCTGTCCATTTTGTTCACAAAGCAAAGGCGGGGCACACGAAACTTGTCGGCCTGGCGCCATACGGTTTCACTTTGGGGCTCTACGCCGCTTACGCCATCAAATACTACCACCGCGCCATCCAGCACACGCAAGCTACGTTGCACTTCTACGGTAAAATCAATATGCCCAGGAGTATCGATCAAATTTAAGCGGTGTTCTTTCCAAAGGCATGTGGTGGCAGCAGCGGTGATGGTAATGCCGCGTTCGCGTTCTTGTTCCATCCAGTCCATGGTGGTATCGCCATCATGCACCTCACCAATTTTGTGTTTTTTGCCGGTATAAAAAAGAATACGCTCGGAAACCGTGGTTTTTCCGGCGTCGATATGCGCAATAATACCAAAATTACGGGTACGTTCAAGACTATACTCGCGAGGCATACAAGTTACATTTATTAATTACCTATTAAATCGTGCAAAGTGAGCAAAGGCTTTATTGGCATCGGCCATACGCTGTACGTCTTGCTTTTTCTTCATAGCGGCGCCTTGTTCTTGGCTTGCTTCCATAAGCTCTTGCGCTAATTTTTCATGCATGGGTTTACCTTTTTTGCCTCGTGCGGCACCAATAATCCAATTGGCGGCTAAATACACACGGCGTTCGGGGCGCACAGGGTAGGGGATTTGGTAATTACTGCCTCCTACGCGGCGACTGCGTACCTCAAGAGAGGGGCCGGTGTTTTTCATGGCGGTTTCAAATACGGTCACCGGGTTTTGCTTGGTTTTTTCCTCAATCAGTTTAAATGCGCGATACACAATACCACGAGCCGTGCTTTTCTTACCGCGACGCATCACGTGATTAATAAATTTAGCCACCTCTAAGTTGTGGTATTGCACGTCGGGGGCAAGATGTCGTTTGGGGGCTACTTTACTTCGCATATGATTTGGCGAAATCACGCCGCGCAACGTCCTTATAAGCGCGGCGCATTCCACTGGGTGAGATCATTTATTTTAAGATGGTCGTTTCATGCCGTAGAGCGAACGACTTCGTTTGCGCCCTTCTGTGCCTAAGGTATCATAGGTGCCACGTACGATATGGTAACGCACGCCAGGCAAATCTTTCACGCGGCCACCACGAATCATCACAATCGAATGTTCTTGCAAGTTGTGGCCAATACCAGGAATATATGCCGTGACCTCGGCGCCATTGCTAAGCCGTACACGGGCAATCTTACGCAATGCCGAGTTTGGTTTTTTAGGGGTCATGGTGGTAACCTTCACACACACGCCACGCTTTAAGGGGCTTCCTTTTGCCATGGTTTTACGACGGCGCGTAAGGTTATTCACCACAAATTGCAAGGCAGGTGACTTTGTTTTGTAGATTTGTTTGCTGCGCCCTTTGCGGAGCAATTGGTTCATCGTGGGCATAAACAAAAAAAGAAAATCGTTTGCGTTCTTATGTATAAGCACGTTATCATAGAGTATTGCTATTCGTCAACACCCTATTCGTATGTCCCTCACACGCCATTTAGCCTGGAACACCAGCATTCAAATGCTGGGAAAAGCTGCAGGCACCCTGTTGGGAGTATTTGCCTTGGCATTGGTGACACGTACCTTGGGACCAGAAGGATTTGGCGCCTATAGCACCATCAATGCATTTTTGCAGGTATTTGGGGTGGTGGTAGATTTTGGTTTGGTGCTGACCACGCTTACCTTGGTGGCAAGCCCTGGAGCAGACATTAAAAAAATATTTGCGAACCTTATTACGCTACGGGTGGTAAGCGCGTGTGCGGTATTTGTGGTAGCTATTATGTTGGCATGGGTGTTTCCGTATGCACAAGAAGTGAAACAGGGCATTGCCCTGTTAAGTATTAGTTTTTTCCTTATCACGTTGAATCAGATTCTCATGGGGCTCTTCCAAAAGCATTTGCGCATGGGCACGGTGGTGGTGGCAGAACTCACCGGGCGTTGCGTGCTTTTGCTGGGTCTTACACTTGCATGGGGGTATTCTTGGGGGCTCTTTGCCGTGCTTTTAAGTGTGGTGGCAGGTACTGCCACGCATTTTTTACTTATGGCGCAAGGGGCGCGGCAATGGGTGCAGTTTCGTTTTGCATGGGATTACACAGTGTGGCGTACTATTATTGCCCGTGCATGGCCTGTAGGTGTTTCGATTATTTTTAATCTTATCTACTTACATATGGGGGTGGTGGTGCTTTCGTTATTGAAACCCGCTGCCGAGGTGGGCCTGTATGGCGCGGCATTCCGTGTGTTGGAAGTGGTGATTTCAGTACCCATGATGGTGATGGGGTTAATCCTCCCCATGTTGGTACAGGCGTGGGAGCAGCATAACCACCTTGCGTTTAGGGCTCACCTTGATCGTGCCATGGGCATTCTTGCGGCCTTAGGGCTTCCTTTTGCCGTAGGTACGTATTTCACTGCTACCCCTTTGATGGAGTTTGTGGCGGGTTCTGCATTTGCACCCTCGGGAAAAATTCTTGCGGTGTTGGGTGTGGCCGTGATGAGTATTTTTTTCTCGGCCATTTTTACCCATGCCGTGGTGGCGCTGCAGAAGCAGCGGCTCATGCTCGGCGGTTTTGCCTTAGGGGCTTTGGTTGCTGGTGTTGGATTTGTGTTGCTTATTCCAAAATATGGAGGCTTGGGGGTAGCCTATTCTACTCTTGCTGCAGAGTTGGTGGTGCTTATATATTCATTTACTCTGGTGCGTCGTGTCACGCACTATAGGCCATCGGCGCCAATGCTCGTTAAAATTATAGGTGCAACTGCGCTGATGAGTGGGGCGCTATTCTTTCTGCAAGGCACTCATGTGTTGGTGATGATTGGAGGAGGGGTGGTAAGTTATGGAGTGGGATTGTTCCTTACCAGAACGGTAACACGTACCCAGGTTCAAGAACTTTTTTAAATCACGATCGAATCTAAAATCCCTCTTCTTTTCTCCCTTTGCCAAAGGGAGAAGGATGAAAAATTTCCCCCTTTTACAAAGGGGGAAGCAGGGGGATTTTCTACGCACCGCTTAATTGATCTTTTCGAGTATTTCCTTTATACCATAAGTGCCAAGGCGGAGAGTATCTGCCTCCCAGTAGGTGATGCTGCTGCATCAGGCGTTGCGCTAACACCGCAAAAGTTGTTCTTTGGTTGTGCTGTGAGCCTAACAAGCTCTGGCACCAGCTTAGGAGGCTGAAGACCATGGCGAACGTTCTTTTCACGAGGCCGATGGAAGAGATTCGGGCCAACTTCATTGCGTGCGGGGTGCAGCGCAGGGTGTATGGGTACGGCGTAAGCCCCGAGAGTACCCAGCTATCTACTGATTCCGTGCTTCCGCGCGAGGTGGGGGCCGAAATTCCCAACCTTGAGTTCTGGATGGTTATGGTGGCGTATATGGCGAAGTTGTTGGAGGGTTGCTTTATCAAGCTCGGAAGGGGACACGACTGTTCCTGTCTTCTTCTGCGGAGCTTCATTGCGGCTAAGCCAGCCAGGGAAACCATGCCGCCACTGTCCTCTTTCGTTTTTAATCCCGAACTTCCGACCTACGCTGCAGCAGTATCTCTGAAACAAGGTTTCCCTATCACTCTCTTGCTTCTAAGTGACGAGTCGCCCGACAGAGAGCCCTGGTGCCTGAAGCCAGAGGAAGGGACTTCTGCTTACAGGTTTTTTCAAAAAGAACCTGGGTGGGAGAATGTACTGGGGGTGTTGGTTGCCGCATGGGCGCAACAAGAACTTCATTGGGAAGCTGCTCGTAGATTTCTTTGCAATCTGGCACTTGTTGCGATGTCCGTGACCCGTATTCAAGTCGCTGAAGCATTCGACTCTTTTGTCGCCGTGGATGAGTATGACGACAAGGGTGTTGCTGCCGATCGGGTGCTTGTGTACGGACCGGGTATGATGAAAGAGGTAGACGCTGCGCCTTTTCGAATCCATAGGTGCAAGTTAGGGCAGCGCATGCCTTATGGTGATGTGCAGTATGGCCTTCAGTTAGCGTTAAGAGGGAGGAGTCAGTTCTGCGGTCAGGGTGTCGAGAGGGGTGACGGCGGTAGCCTCATCTTCTTCACCCACATCAAGTGGTGCCACCCCGAGGCCCTGAAGGCCGCGGGGATCGTGGTGCCGCAGGAGGGGGCGGCACCGGCCAAGACGTAGAGTCCCGGATTGGGGGAGGGACTTTCCATAAAAACCCATGAGTACGCGACGTGCGATCGCGTACTCATTCTATTTTTAGAGGTAAACCCTCACAGGGAAATTCCCCTCACCCTACCCTCTCCCGCAAGGGGAGAGGGAATGAGAAGCGTTTCACCTCTCCCTTTACGGGAGAGGTCCTGCCGCAGGCAGGGGTGAGGGTATCGTTTTCTTCCCCACCAAGCATACTTCGGGCCAGGGGCGGTACTTGCTGCGGAAGGTGCTGGTGATACTTTTGCCTGCCTCATCGGTAACGGTGCGGGTAAACTCGGCGCGGGCGCCAGAAACGGCATGCTCTACGCATTTTTCTTTACCTTCGGGTACATCTTCGGTTTCAATATATTGCGTAGGCCCTGGGGGAGTAATATCCCACACTTTGGTTTCAGAAAATTTTACGGTGCGGGCGTCGCTGGTGCCCCAAAATTCGTACACCAGTTTATCGCCCACCACTTTGGCAATCAATAGCAAGTGCCCAGGGGTGTTGTTGATGAATTTAAAATCAGGCGCAGGGCTGTAAATGGTGGCGTCCATGCCGGCAGGCTCGTAATAGCGCACGCGGAATGAATGGTTTTGCCGTTCTGCAATGGGGAGCCCCGCGTTCAATGCAAGCCGAAACAAGGTGGTGGCAACTTG
>CAYHRN010000012.1:0-7159 GCA_964359155.1 uncultured Gammaproteobacteria bacterium
TAGAGCGACTCGTTTACACCGAGTAGGTCGGGGGTTCAATCCCCTCAGCGCGCACCATATACACGATACATGTATGCGTATCTTAGTTGGCATTCTTATTGCAGCATTTGGCGCCTTGATGACCATTAAGGCCGAGGGGTTTTATCGTACTATTGGGCCGGTGGCCTGGGCCGAACGGCACCTAGGGGTTGAAGGCGGCAGCAGGCTATGGTACAAATTACTGGGCATACTGATTACCCTTATTGGTTTGTTTATGGCCACCGGATTACTGGAAGGCGTGCTCACGGGAATTTTTGGAACGCTGTTTAGCGGATTGCGGAGGTAATGGGGGCCCTTAGCTCATTTGGTAGAGCGCCTCGTTTGCAACGAGGAGGTGACCGGTTCGAGCCCGGTAGGGTCCAAAAGTAAAAATAAGTTCGCCCGATCATTCGATCGGGCGTCCGGTCGGATGACCGGACGATTCTGCCTAGGTCCACCAAATTTACCCCATACTATGTCATCAGAAACACGACCAGCTGAAGACGTAAGTGCAACTCCAGAACACTCAGGGATGCGTATTTCAGAAATGCAAGAATTGAGCAACCATCTAATTCAAGAAGCGCCACGCCTTATACAAGAGGCAGAGCAATTCTTAGATATAAGCTTTAATAATTTCGATCCACACGCAGAAGAGCCACAGGGTATTATAAAAAATCTCGAAAACCATCTCACTGCACTACAAGAAACCTTCACGTGCTATACTCGCGCCATGGGTTTATTAGAGGGATTTAAGGGAGAACAACTCGACGATGGCACTAAGCCGCAAACCGCACTACGGGAACTAGCAGCTGCTCATAGAAAACTCCATGCCGTAGAAAGAAAAAACGCCAAACGTATACAAGTACTAGTCTATCTCATGAAAGGAGACCTAAAAGTAGGTGAAGCGCTTTATTTCAGCAAACCTCCTAATAAAAATAGACTTCTCTACATGATTAAAGCTATAGAGGGCTCTGTACTGAAATTCGCAACAACTGATTTTATATATGATAAAAATGATCAACCTCTTACTTTCGACCCTCCTATCGCAAGCCTTGCAGATTTACGAGAACATCATCGTGAAATATACTGGGTAAAAACCCGTGAAGATATTGAGGCAGATATGGCTGCACGGAGAGTACCATCACCTCGACGTACTCGGCGTCACTAGGTATGTTGTTATCACCCCAAGAAGAACGCATAGTACAATCCATTATAGTAGGATCAGAAAATGATCCTCATAAACCCGAATTCCCACCCAACAACCCCAAATTTCCGGCCACACCTACCTATCAAATAGTGGTGCCGGGATTTTCCCATGTAGGGCTCAAAGACGAAAGTCAAAATATCACAGGAACTCACAAGGATAGAATGGCATGGGAAATTGTCGTAACCTACAAAGAATTTCTTGTCGCCAAAAAAGCAGGAAGGATTCAACAACTCCCCACATTATCTATTCTAAGCTCTGGTTCTGCCGCATTAGCCGTACAAACGCAACTTAACAAATATGGGTTGCCCAATTTGCATGTGCTGATGGATGTTCACACGGCACCGAATATTATCAAGAACCTGAAAGACATAGGGTGTTCTCTGTTCTTAGCAGACCTAAGTAGCGCACCCTTTGACGTGAAAGATATATTGCGCCTTACCAATAATATCCATGGTTTTGATATTACCTCGAACGAAGCCTATGACCCCACCGTAAGGTTTTACGATTGGCTAAGTTACGAAATTATTAATAACGATGCAGATTATATTTTTGTTCCCTTTGGCACAGGGCAGCTGTATGAAAATATCATGAATGTTATTAAAAAGGAACTGAGGTACAAAATCAATGACCCGCGGTTCCAAGGAAACAAAGAAAAACTCCATACTACTTCAGTGCTCGGCGCAACTACCACGAACCCTCATAGCAAAGCCGATAAACTATATGCCCCCTTTTTACCTTTTGCGCATTATTCTCAACAATGGATAGAATTGTATAAATCAACGGGCCTCACGGGGGTATTAAGCCAAGTGTATGATGTACAAGAACTATACATAGACAACGCCATAAAGCTCGCCGAGACCCAGCACATTCCGTGCGAACCATCAGGCATTGCGGGATTGGGGCTTTTATTACAATTACAAAACAGTATCCCTTATGATGCAAAAATACTTATCGTGAATACCGGAAAAACGAAATGGTGACCTTATTTATTTTCTTGGTAACTTCTCCCATTTATCACGAAGTACCAGTGCATTATGTTGCAATGTCCACACTATTTTGATGGGGGTTGCCTTTTGAAATTTAAGATCATGCTTCGCAAGAATTGTATTCGCCCTGTCATACTGCGCATCTAAATTATTTGCCACCACATACACTTCAAGATCCCGGGCAAGATTATTAATTGCATCTTGAGCTTGCTGAAGTTCCTTTTCAGGTATCTTTTCTTTTGCTTGTATTCTGACGAGCATAGGATTCAAAATATCAGCGTGCTGCTGGAAATAATTATTCACGGTGCGTCGGAGAATAAGAAAATCTTGTACGATTTTTTTCTCAAGAGGATTTACAATATTTTCTAAGAGCTCTTGGTCGCTTTCAACCTTCTCCATCTGCTGGAAAAGCCTTTCCGTGTTAAATGTATCTTCTGCGGGTAAAACATTCACACTCGACATAGGCAAATCGCCCTCGGGCACTTTAGGCACCCCAAAGCCAAACCTACTATTGCCTTTCTTGCCTACGGGAAGGGTGGATGCTCCTTTGGGGGCATTATCCAGTATCATGGCTTTATCGCGATGCGCACTGGTGTCCAAGGCATCTTGATACGTGGCGTGATCCGCCCTTACTACTTGCATGGGGCTTTTGATGTCTGGTAACTTTCCAAAATTGCGCACTGCCGGCCCTGCACTGGTCATTTCTACCGCAATAAGAGTACCATCTTTCAAAAGCAGCCCAGGCTCTACATGGCCATCCGTATAAATTTCCACCAAGGCCTCACCCCCTGCAAATAAAGCACGGTCTTTCTGCTCTGCTTCTAGTGCCATCAGAACCAGACTGAGGGTACCGCTGCGGCATTGATATTTGCCGTGCAGCAAAGGGTCTACCATGGTATCGCTTTCCTGATTATAGGTGGTGCCTATATTCTTTTGTAATACAGTCTTAAGGCGCAACAGCACTTCCAATGCATGCGACCTAGGAAGTGCTGCAAGCGGCGCCTCTGGTTTTTGTTGTGGCGTCAACGCTTCTTGTAGCACCTTTGCCACTAATTCATGGTACTTCGTCCTTAATTCAGCACCAAGCACTTTTGCACCTTCTGGGGCACGCTCGGTATATGCTTCAAGATCATGTGCCAAGATAAGCTCGGTGCAAGTATCAACTGAAGGAAGGTTTCCGGTTTTTTCATACTCCGCACGTAAAGCTTCACGGGTGGAAGTATACTCCTGTTCTACACTGTAAGAGGGTTGTACTTCTTCTCTTGTGCGCTCAGCATATCCAGCACCAAACACAGCAGCTCCAGCTGCTGCCAAGCCAGCGATTTTAGAAAGATTTCTTTTTTTAGGCACTAAGGGTTTAGAACCTGGAGGTGCTTCAGGTTCATCATGCAACGCTCTTTCATCTCCGGAATCATAAGGGCGCGGTGTCTCAGGCATATTTTTTTCTTTCATTTTATCATAAAAATAAAAGTTATTCAAATTCAGATGCGCAGCGACAACCGGGCCTCTTCCTTTTTTAAGGAACGCATGATATCTTATGACAATGCTCGACGAAATTAAAAAAAATAAAGTTATGCAAAACACACAACCACTTCATATTAACGTAATTGCCGGCAGCACGCGCGAAGGCCGGTTTAGCGATAAGGCAGCCGCATGGATTGCCGGAGAGCTTAAGAAACAAGAAGGAGTAAGTGCCGAAGTACTGGACTTACGTGATTATGCCATGCCATTTTTTAATGAAGCGGTAACCCCTTCCTATAAAACAGAACCTTACAAAAATGAGGCAGTCGCACGGTTTACCAAAAAAATTGCCCAAGGTGATGCGTTTGTATTGGTGACGCCCGAATACAATCATGGCACCAGTGCCGTACTGAAAAACGCGCTCGATTGGGTGTATCAGGAATGGAATAACAAACCCGTGGCATTTGTAAGCTATGGCAGTGTGGGGGGTGCCCGTGCAGTAGAGCACTTGCGGCTGAACGCCATTGAGCTTGAAATGGCGCCTATCCGTACCTCGGTACATATTCCGGGCGAGCAATATTTCCCCGTGATGTTTGGTAAAGCACCAGCTGCAGAATTATTTGCTTCTTTGGCAAAAAAATCAGAACCCATGATTGCCCAACTTCTCTGGTGGGCCCGCGCCTTACAGCAGGCACGCAATAATTAATAATGCAGGGCCATGATTAAAGTTAAAAACCTTACCAAAACCTTTGGCAGCTTGAAGGCGGTGGACGATATTTCATTTGCGGTAGCCCAAGGTGAAATTTTTGCGTTTTTAGGGCCCAATGGCGCAGGCAAAACCACCACCATTAAAATGCTTACTACGTTACTTGCCCCCACGAGTGGCAACATCACCTTGAATGGCCATAATCCTGCACAAGATTCACATGCCGTACGCCGTTCATTTGGTATTGTATTTCAAGACCCCAGTTTAGACGACGAGCTTACGGCATTAGAAAATATGGAGCTCCATGGCGTGCTCTATAGCGTGCCCAAAGCGCTGCGCCAAGCACGCACCACCGAGCTTTTAGCCATGGTGGAGCTCACCGAACGCAAAGATGATATGGTAAAAACATTTTCCGGGGGCATGCGGCGCAGGCTAGAAATTGCCCGTGGGCTTTTGCACCATCCAAAAATTTTATTCTTAGACGAGCCCACCTTGGGCCTTGATCCGCAAACCCGTAACCACATGTGGGCGTATATTCAAAATTTAAACAAAAAAGAAGGCGTCACGGTATTTTTCACCACGCATTATATGGAAGAAGCAGAACGCGTGGCAGCCCGTGTGGCCATTATTGACCATGGCCATATTATTGCGGAAGGCACGCCTGCGGCCTTAAAAGAACGCACCAAGACCGCCTCATTAGAGCAAGCATTCTTAGCCCTTACCGGCCACGAGGTGCGCGAAGAAGGAGCAACCAGTGTAGACCAGCTTCGCATGCACCGGCAAATGTGGCATGGAAAACAAAAGTAATACTATGGGTACCATTTACATTCTTTGGCTTCGCCAACTCAAACGCTATTTCCGCTCACGCGCCCGCATGGCGGGTTTCTTGGGCCAACCTTTGCTGTTTTTATTAGCGCTCGGCTTTGGACTTGGCCCTATTTTCGAACGCGCCGGGGACGGCAATTATATCCAATTTTTAGCACCGGGCGTGATTACCATGGGCATTTTGTTTACGGCGATATTTTCGGGCATGGAAGTTATTTGGGATAGACAATTTGGCTTTTTAAAAGAAACCATGGTGGCGCCCGTTTCCCGCGTCAACATTATGATAGGCCGCACCTTAGGGGGCGCCACCGCGGCGTTAGTTCAGGGTGTAGTAGTGCTATTACTTGCGGTACTGGTAGGATTTAGGCCCGACCTTACCCTTCTCCCCCTTACCCTACTTGCGATGGCCCTTGTGGCTACTCTTTTCACGGCACTCGGCACTGCTATTGCAAGTGTACTCAACGACATGCAAGGGTTTCCATTGATTATAAACTTTTTAGTGATGCCATTATTTTTCCTCTCAGGAGCCCTGTTTCCGCTGGAAGGGTTGCCCAAAGCATTGCAAATTACCGCTACCATTGACCCCGTTACCTATGGGGTCGATGCCATCCGCGGCACCCTTATTGGTGCGAGCCACTTTGGCCTACCGCTCGATTTTGCCGTACTAGGCCTTATCACCGCCATCCTTATGGCCCTTGGCAGCTATCTTTTCTCCAAAATTCAGGTGTAATTTTATTGCGGCCCCACCAAATCCCACAGCGCGCCGGCCACATTTTTGGGAATACCTTTCATTACATAATGGTGCATATCAATAAATGGCAAACTATTACATTCAATCACGCCAGAACGAGGCTGTAGACGCCACGACTGGGTGATGTCACCCAGAATAAAATCCACGCCCACGATAGCGTCGTTGAGTAACACGCCAATAGTGTGCATGAGCGCCACATTGTCGGGGTGGGTATGCTCCAAGAGCTCTACCACGCCACCGCCATGCACAAAACTAATTTTGGGGTGAAGAATAACTACCTCGCCAACACGTGGGGCTGAATTGAATATCACTCCGCGCGCCATAAGCCAGGGCATGTCGGGATCTAATTTTGAGAACAATGGCCCCTTACGTAAGGGGTTTTTATTTTCTTCATTCATGAGTTCTTGAATGGTATGCACCCCGTCGCCCACTACATGCGCAGGTTCACGCCGTGCTACACCTTGCAACTTGCCGCCGATAAGCGTGCCGCGGTATACCATGCCTTGCAGCTCTTCTTCCACAACCACCCAAGGGCTTAGCTGCTTTGCTTTGTGAAATGCAGCTATGAGACCTTTTTCGCTGGTAATGCCCGTATACGTGTGCCTGCTACGCGATCCATGGCTGGGCTTTACCACTATCGAGGCACCGTTTTGCTCGGCCGAGCAATTTTGTACCTCTTCGTGCACATGAGATATCTTTCGATACAACTTTATTGCTCCATCAACATCGTACGCCACTCCCCCACGCGCCACAGGAGTACCTGCTTTTATAAACTCGCTTCGCATACGCGCCTTATCATCCATCCAATCGAGGCTTGCTGATCGATAATTACGAGGTCGCGGCAACCCTTCAAAACTACGTAGCCAATTCCCCTTACGCGCCACAAACAAATCCTTTGGTAATCCAAATGGCCGAAATTCGTACATCGTGATGCCACGCTTACGCGCCTCTTCCCACAATGGCCGCACGCGCCACTGCGTGTGCTCATCGTGCTGGTAAAGAATCTTGCCCATCCCGAGCCTGGTCATCCCCTTCGCCACCAAGGGCGCCATGCGGTCCCAAAGGGGTAATAAGGGCCCCATGATAAAACGCCCTAGTATATGCAGGGGCTTCATAACCTTATGCACCGTAGCATCAAATAATACCGCCATATATTCCATGCGGTGATGCACAGGGGCTATTCCACAATCGGGGCAAGGAGGGGG
>CAYHRN010000012.1:7259-18344 GCA_964359155.1 uncultured Gammaproteobacteria bacterium
ATTTGAATTTTAAACTACTCTACAGTATACTCTTTTTTGAAGTTTGGGGTTTTGGGGTTTCGAACAACAAAACCGGAGAACGTGCCATGCAAGATGCCTTCTGGGTGAGACAACAATACCTTACAGAAGTAGCGCTAGTAGAAACCGCAAGGCAAGCGGCCGAAGCTACACGCGCACAGCGACTTGCCAAAGCCATGACACTCAATCCGGAATCGTTCACGTCCGAACTCAACAGAGTACAGAAAGCAATAATGGTGGCTGGATTACAATCGCGTGCTGAACGTAAAACCCCCTTCAGATCACTTGAGGAAGCAGATCTCGGGATTCTGTATTGCTACATCGAGGCTGAGAAAAGCGCTGGACGTATCTTCGTTCTAAGCGACCAGCAGCCCAGCATCCACAAATCCCTAGACCTACTTCGAATGGAGCTGAGGTGCGGCAGGCAAGTGATCGCAGGCAGCACCTACCGCAATGTGATGTACCAGGTGCTGAAATCTGCTCACTCCCCCATCCAACAGTGGGCGGAAGACATGCGCTCATACCTCAAACACATACGACGAAGGGCTCATGTGGTGGCGTGGCGTTCGGCCCTAGTATGGGCTAATGCCCTCCGAGATTCAGGAGTGAACGTATTTTGGCATGCCGATGTGGCGAGAGATGAAGAAACTCTTGCCCCAATGATGCGATTCGCGTCCATCCCATCCACCATTAAAGAGGAGGTGATAATCCACGTAGCCGATCAAATGTTGGCTACGTGCGGTAGCCAAACCGCTATGGTCAACAGCCTTATAGCAGCAGGGGTACCTGAAGAGCACATCGTGATCATGGCTATGATCGCAGCGCCAGAGGGACTATGTGCGCTACGAACGCGATTCCCAAAAACGCTCATCACAACCCTGACCATGGACGGCCGGCTGGATGAGCGTGGCTACATCACCGAGCCAGGCGCCGGCGATGTGGGTGATCACTCGTTCCCGGCGCATGAGAGGCCGTACGACACGTATGTGCAGAACAATCTAGTGGCACAGGGCATCATCAGTCCTGAACATGCTGTGAGGCTCCTCACCCGTATGAACGGGCGGGGTCACTGACCCCACGGACCCACCCCCGAAGAACGGGCACCAGGCAAGGACAACGCAGAGGCGGGCTGCGTTGTCCTCTTCCTTTTTTTACCTCACCTGGTATACTCAAATATATTTTTACCTTACTAATATCTAATCCTACCCAAAATTACAGTGACGTGCGCTTTATTTCTTGCAAGACCATACGGAGTGCGGCCGGCACGAGTCTGAGCAAATTTTGAGCACAAAATTATGCGTGTCGCGCAAGGAATAAAACGCAAAAGGAGCTGTAATTTTGGGTAACTATAACACCATATGCAAAAACGCACGCTCATTGCGGTAGCTTCCGCAGCGGTTCTTTTAGCAGGTTGTTCGCATAATGCCACAACACTTCCCGCAGCAGAAACACAAAGCACCCCCGAAGCCATGATGGCAACTGTAACCTATAAAGACAATGCGGTATCGCCCGCAGAACTGAAAGTGAAAGCAGGCACCAAAGTAAGTTTCAAAAACGATAGCACAGCCGCCATTCGCCTTTCGCGCAACCCCCACCCTGCCCACACAGGCTCCACCGAATTTGGCGGTTTTGACACCGACGTGCTTGCAGCAGGTGGCATGTACGAATTTACCTTTAGCGCCCCAGGCACCCTTACCTATCACAATCACTTTAACCCAGGCGTAATGGGGAAAGTAGTGGTCGAATAACAAAGTGCGTAGTTAGTAGTTGGTAGTTAGTAGTTGGTAGTGATATAATATGATTTATACGAAACGTATAGGTCATATTTTTATGCCCACCAAAAAAACACTTGAACCACCCGCCACTCTTACCACCATCCAAGACGGTGTTTCTATTATTGACTTAGTAAATTCCATGGTGGAATACGCCTATAGTGCCCGTGCGTCCGACATTCACATTGAACCGGAAACCGAACGTGTGCGCGTGCGCTTACGCATAGACGGTATTTTGCACGACATGTTCATTTTGCCTAAAAAAATTCAGCAAGAAGTGATTACCCGCATTAAAGTGCTTGCCGCGCTCCGCACCGATGAGCATCAGGCGGCACAAGATGGTAGGTTCAAAACACCCATTAATGGCGGCCACGATATCGACATCCGCGTGTCGATTGCGCCCACCTACTATGGCGAAAACGCCGTGCTGCGCCTTCTTACCCAGAGCGCCAAAGCCTATACCCTAGAAAGTTTAGGCTTCCAAGGCGAAGATTTAGCCAAAATCCAACGAGCCATTAAAAAACCCTATGGCATGATATTGGCCACGGGCCCCACCGGCAGCGGCAAAACCACCACGCTTTATACTCTTATTGGCATCCTCAACACCAAAGAGGTTTCCATTGTCACGGTGGAAGACCCCATAGAATATTCCATTGAAGGCATTGACCAAATCCAAATCAATCCTAAAACCGGTATTACCTTTGCCGCGGGGCTGCGAAGCATTCTGCGCCAAGACCCCAATATTATCATGGTGGGCGAAATTAGGGACGAAGAAACTGCCAATATTGCCGTGAATGCGGCCTTAACCGGGCATTTGCTCTTATCGACCCTGCATACCAATGACGCTGCCACCGCGCTTCCTCGGCTTATTGACCTTAACACTGAACCCTTTTTAATATCATCTACCGTGAACGTGATTATTGGCCAACGCTTAGTGCGCAAAATTTGTGAGGGATGCAAAACGCCCAAACAAATCACCGATGCTGAATTTGCAAGCCTTGCGCGCACCTTAACCCCCAAAATGCTCAATAATCACCGCGACTTTTTTGTAGGGAAAGGGTGTAAAACCTGTAGTGAAAGCGGGTACAAGGGCCGTGTAGGGATTTACGAAGTATTAGAAATCACCGACCCTATCCGTACGGCAATTATGAAACGCGCGAATGCGGGTGAACTCCGCGAACTTGCGGTAAAAGAAGGCATGACCACCATGCTGCAAGATGGCTTCCATAAAGCCGTAAGCGGAGTAACCACCATTGAGGAAATTTTACGGGTCATCCACGAATAGCATCGAGAAATTATGAAACTTTTCCAGCACATAAGCACCAAAGAAAAAATTTTATTTGCCCGCGCACTTGCCGTGATGGCACAAGCAGGGTTACCCCTGCTGCAAAGCTTGCAAATGATCCGTAAACAACTGCACGGCAAAGTCATGCGGCAAATTCTTGACGAAACCATTCACGATGTCAGCAATGGCCAATTCTTGGCCACCAGTTTACAAAAACACGAAGCACTTTTTGGTAACTTTTTTATCAATATTGTAAAAATAGGGGAAACGTCCGGCACCCTTTCGGAAAGCCTTGCGTTTCTTGTGCAAGAACTCACGAAAAGCGCCGCATTGAAGGGCAAAATCATCAGCGCGCTTCTGTACCCGTTGGTCATTCTTTGCGCCACCTTGGGCATCACTGGCTTCCTGATTATGTTTATTTTTCCCAAAATATTGCCCGTATTTAAAAGCCTGAATGTGGCGCTCCCCTCTACCACGCAATTTCTGATCTCGCTTAGTGTATTCCTTACGGTGTATGGCCTGTGGGTGCTGGTGGCAGGCGTGGTTACGCTCATGGTTCTTGCGTTACTAGTAAAACTTCCTAAGGTAAAGTTTTTTCTGCATCGCGTGCTGCTCATGTTGCCGCTCTTCGGCTCTATGATGCGTTCGTACACCATGGCGAATTTTGCCCGCACGCTTGCCATACTCCTCAAAAGCGGCGTCACCATTGTAGAGGCGCTAAATATTACCTCGAACACCATGAATAATATGGTATATCAGCACGAACTCAAACAATGTTCGGTGGTAATCCACCGCGGAAGCCCTTTTTCTACCTGCATCACGGAACGTGAAAACCTATTTCCCCCGCTCGTGGCCTCCATGATTAATGTAGGCGAAGAAACCGGCAACTTAAGTGAATCATTACTGTTTATTTCAAATTTCTATGAAAGTGAATTAGACGACACCACGCGTAATTTATCCACGGTACTCGAACCCGCCTTGATGATTTTTATGGGCGGCATGGTGGGGTTTGTGGCGATTTCGATTATCACCCCTATTTACCAAGTCAGTCAGGCGATTAACCGCTAAGTATGCGCGGATTTACTCTTATCGAGATACTTATCGCGCTTGCGATTCTGACACTTTTGTTGGGCATCACACTTCCCTTAGGATGGGACTTTTACACTACCACCACCTTGCAAAGTGAGCGCGATACCTTGGCAAGCCTTGTAACCCGTGCACGAGGACATGCCCTTACCAATCGTAATAGCGCGCCCCATGGCATAGCCCTGGCTGCGCAAACATTTACTCTTTTTCAAGGCGCGTCCTACGCCGCCCGTACCCCACAGTACGACGAGCCATTCCCCCGCACCAGCAGTGTAGTAATTACCGGGCCATCTGAAATAATCTTCACGCCGCTCACCGGGGAAACCTCGCCCGCAACATTCACCCTTACCCTTGGTAATAAAAACCGTAGTGTCACAGTAAACCAAGAAGGAATGATGGAATATTAAAAATTGTTATGCACAAAGGCCAATCCTTAATTGAACTTCTTGTGGCGCTCACGATTATCACGCTCGCGTTAGCGTCCGTGTTCATGCTATTCTCAGGGAGCCAAATAAGCACCACGGATAGCGGTAATAGCGCACAAGCACTTACTCTGGCGCAAGAAGGCATTGCGGCAAGCCGTGCATTGCGTGAAAGTTCTTGGGCAACACTCGCGGATGGCGCGCATGGGCTTGCATTTCAAAATGGCCAATGGCAATTCGTTGGTACGTCTGATACCACCACGATATTTACCCGCACCATGACGGTTTCCACCATAGACGCCAATACTAAAAAAATTGTCACCCGTATTGCATGGACCATAGACCCTTTGCGCCCCCAAGAGATTATTCTTACTGAACAACTGACCAACTGGCCACAACTTGCCGCACAACAAGGTGGCGGCCTTTCAGGCGATTGGACACAACCGGTGATCACCGGAAGTCTTGCATTAAGTACCGGCAATTCTGCCACCGATGTCGCGGTAAAAAATGGCATGGTATACCTCACCAGCACCGCCTCTTCCAGCGCCAAGCCAGACTTTTGGGTAATTGATGCTACAAACCCTGGGGCCCCTGTAATTTCGGGCAGTGTGAATACAGGCCCTGGCCTTAATGCCATTGCTATTTTAGGCTCGAGTACGTACGCCTTTGCGGCCAATCGCGCAACTCCTAATCAGCTTCATGTTATTGATATCAGTAATCCCGCAGCGCCAACGTTAGCCACCACGCTTACCTTGCCAGGGAGTGATGAAGCATTAAGTATTACCATCGCGGGCACCTATGCCTATATAGGGCTTGATAATAATGGCGGAAGCGAATTTTCAATTGTGGATATTACGAATCCTTTAGCACCACAACTTAAGGGGAGCTTAGAAATCGGCGGCGATGTGAATGCTATTACTGTAAAAAATACCTATGCCTACCTTGCCACTGAACGCGATGCAGAAGTGAGTGTTGTTGATGTAAGTAACCCGGATGCTCCTTTTCTTGCTGGAAATTATGCTGCCCCTGGAAATAGTGAAGATGGCAAAAGTATATTTATTCTGAACACCACAGCTTATCTAGGCCGTAAAAAAGGCGGCGATCACGATGACCACCACGAACTGCATGTGCTCGACCTTGCCAATCCTACAGCCCCAGCAAATCTTGGCTCGCGCGATACTGCAGCTGATGTCAATGATGTGATAACAATACAAAACTTGACCTTCGCGGCCACTGCCGATACTAATAAAGATTTACAAATTTTTAATACTTCCAACCCTGCAGCCATCACGGTGCATGCATTGTTAAACTTACCGCAAGTAGGGACGGGTATTACATTTGAAAATAACTATGTGTACGTGGCCCTCCGCAGCAATGATGCGTTACGAATTATTACCTCAAGTCCATAAGCTATGAAAGGCTTCACATTAATCGAAATTCTAATCTACTCGGCCCTTGTGGCATTGATGATGAGTTTTGCCGTGATGACCACGTACTCTCTTATGGACAATGCTGCACGTACGCAGCAAAAGAACGCCTTACTAGAAAATCAAGAATTCGTACTCGCTAAGCTGCAGTGGGTATTAAGCGGGGTCACTGCCATTAATAATCCCGCCGCAGACGGTACGCCTGGGGCCATACTTAGTGTAGATAAAGTGAATAGCCTACAAAATCCATTTGTGCTGGATCTTCAAAGTGGCGCATTGCGCCTAAGCCGGGCAGGTGGGCAACCAATAGCCCTTACCAATTCAAGCATTACCGTAAGTAACCTTTCCTTTACTAATATAGTAAGCGGCACCAACAGCACTATCCGCGCCACAGCAACATTAACCAATGCCGTGGGCTCACTGCCATTCCAAACCACAGTTACCATCAAATAATATGCGGTATAGCTATTACTCTTCACGCCCTGGCTTTCTTGCCATTACCACTGCGATTATTCTCTCGCTGGTGCTTCTTACCGTAGCGCTCTCGGTGGGGTCGCTTGGTGTGCTTACCAGAACTAGGCAAAGCGATACCGTCACGAAAAGCCTTACGTTCACCTTAGCTCGTTCCTGCGTAGACTATGCCCTGCTGAAGTTAGTACAGAATAGTAACTACCTAGGTAATGAACTACGCACCATTGATGGGAAGCAATGCACCATTCTAGGCGTAGAAAATTCAGGCCAAAACAAAATCATCAAAACATGGGCTACTATCCAAAATCTCACCACCAAGGTGCGTGCCACCGTGCAAATAAGTCCTTTCCAGCTTATCACCCTTGAGGAAGTAAGCAGTTTTTGATATACTGACAGTATACGTAAAAAGGTCGAAATGATTGTATCTAATTTTTTTGTTTTATGAAAAAAGGTTTTACCCTCATTGAGCTTCTCGTCGTCATTGGTATTATTGCCATCTTGGCCGGAGTGGTTATTGTGGCGCTTAATCCTGGCCGTCAATTTGCACAAGCACGAAATACACAACGCAATGCCAATGTGAATGCTATCTTGAACGCTGTGGGGCAACGTATGGCCGATAACACCGGCACCTGGAATACCACTTGTGGTGCTGCTACCGTAACCCTTCCTGCCGCAGCCACCAATATTGGTTCCGGCGTCAATCTTATTGATCTTGCGTCTTGTTTAGTACCCACCTACCTTACTGCAGTTCCTGTAGACCCCTCAGGGGGCGCAGCTGCCGACACCAAGTACACCATTCTGAAGGATGCTACTACTGCCCGTATTACCGTGGCAGCTCCTACTGCAGAATTAAGCCAAGTAATTAGCGTATCGCGCTAGTCGCCGGATATCGCAAATACAAAAAACATCCCCCTTACTGGGGGATGTTTTTTTGCGTAATCACACTACCTGTTATAATCCCAAATCAATCTTTATCTTCCCTTCTCCCTTGGTTTCAGAAGAAGCGCCTGTGCCACTAGTTTTTACTTCACTTTTCATTTCGGCGTTCACTTCGGCATTGGCCCGCGCGTCAGCATCATTCCTGTGTACTTCTTCCTGTTCAAGCTTCAACTCATGTTCGGCCTCTAGCATAAGTTTTGCTTCTTGTGCTTCCCGAGCAGCTTTTTGGAACAGGACAAAGGCTTCGGCATAGGCCTTGGCTTCAAGCTTGGCAGTGGCCTGAGCATTGGTATCGCGTGCAAGCTTCAATTGAGCTTCGGCAGTTACCATGGCTTCCGCACTTACACGGCCCTTACGGCTTTCCAAAAACTTTTGCACTTCTTCCAATTTATTCGCACTCGCCTTGGCTTTTCCTTCGGCAGAAGCTTGTACTTCTCCATTGGCATCTGCTCCCACTTTTGTTTCCAAGTCTACTCGCGTTTTAGTACCTGCTTCCACCGCATCTTTTACCGCGGCACGTAACAGGCCAAGATTTACTTTTAACTTCGCCTCATCTTCTGTTTTTACCTCCCCTTGCGCCTCACTACGGGCTTCTATACGTGCCAAAATGGCTTCGTGTGCTTTGAGGCTTGCTTCAAAACGCGAGCTTACGCCTGCGGCAGCAACTTTGTCTTTTTCTTCTAATCGTTCAATACGCTCGCCTACACGTTCTGCATGTGCTTTGAAATTCTCTTCCACGCTCGCACCTACTTCTGCACTCAAACGCCCTTCGGTGGCAAGTTCTTCTGCTTCTTCCAAACGACGTTCGGCTAAACGTGCAGCAAGATCGGCCCTGGCCTCTGTCCTTAATGTCAATGAACTACGTACCACTTCATTCACATGCACTTTCACGGGGTATAATACGTCTCCTGGTAAGGCATTCTCGGCTGCAAGACTGGTTCCGCCTCCTACTAACAACATGATCACAAGTATAATAGGCATAGATGTTTTTAATGTTAATGGCTTAAAAAGAAACGAACTGAGGAATGAACTTATTGACCTTTGTTGCTCTAGAAGACGCGCGGGCGCTTTGCTTCTTACAGGTAACGCTTGGGCATACGCCATCAGCACGCCACGCATATCCTGTTTTTCATGCGCAGACAACTGTACGTTTTTTGAACTTGCAATAATGTCTTCAAATGTACGGGGCATATCTTGTTTACATTTTCATAAGCTGTCGGACTTTTTCTAACCCTCGGTGAATGCGTACTGAAACAGCATCGGCACTTTCCCCCAGCACCTCGGCAATTTCTTTGGGGCTTAGATCATCAATATAGCGCATCACCACTACTTCTCGATACGAAGGCTCTAGTTGCTGCAACAGCATGGCTGCTTCTTTGCCTTCTATCATAGCATGCAGGTTGCTAGGGGGCATCGCGGGCTGAAAGCCTTCTTCTTGTAAGGCTTCCAAAGAAAGTGCTTTTTTCTTACGCCACGCATCAATAATCATATTATTGGCAATGCGATATAAAAGAGCGCGTATATTCTTTACTTGATTCCCCTGTACCATATACTCCCATGTTTTCATGAATACCTCTTGCACCAAGTCTTTCGCCTGCTCACGCTCGAATACTCTGAAGTAGCAATGGCGAAACAGCGCATCAGCATAGGTATCGTAAGCTTCAAGGAACTGTTGTTCGGGTAGTGCGGTATTCATAATAAGTTGACGCAACATTTTCTTTATTCTTACACCCGCCGTATAAAAATGAAAAGGGTCATGGGTCCCTGTAAGAGCCCACGTAATAGTTCGTCTTCTAGCATAGAGAAAGGGTACCACATCTTTAGTTCTCGTAGGCGCCTACCATAGAACGCAAAATATATAAAAAGGTCGAATGCTCAGTACATATTATTCACTAAACACTAAATAAGAGTGAACCAAGTGAACCATATGTATACCTCATTTTTCTTTCATCGTGTACGCATAGGCACCGCAATAGTCGTGAGTATGCTCATTGCAAACATTCTTGTGGCCCTTGTTACCCTTACTCAAGTAGTGTGGGTAAACTAGGGTAACTCTTACAATCTAAGAACTTACATATTATATATATGAACATCTTTTCTATCGAAGATCCAAAAGTATACACTACTACCCCCCATCAAGACCCGCCACAACCCACACCACCAGCGCATCAAGATCCTTCTCATCAGGATCCGCCCACACGTGCGAGCATTTCTCGCGTACTGACAGCACTCACGCTTGCCACCATGCTAGTAGTCCCTAATGTTACCATGGCACAAGACGATGGGACAATCGCTAGCTTGAGAGGCCACATTGCATTGTTGGGGCAACGTATGAAAGGGCTTGCCCAAGTACGTAAAGACATTAAGAATGAACGCAAAGAATTAAAGAAAAACCTTCGTGAAGTACCAGGCAAGAATACCCATGACGACGATGAAGACAATGGCAAGAAACCCGCACGCCTTCCTTGTATCTTAGTAGCCTCAAATCAAATCGTAAGCTCAGCATTCATGACGGCACATCCGCAACATAGCATTGTGCTTGCCTGTGAAAGTATGCCAAAAGGTATTGCCCAACGGCTTTTGGGGCATGCCTTACCCGACACTAAGGCACCTATACTTTCTGCCATTGCCACATTCAGCACCAATAGTACTACACGGGTAAGTTGGAAGACGAACGAAAAGGCAACTGGTACGGTATTTTATAGCACCGTAAGCCCGCTCGACCCTGCTGCCACAACTACCAAAAGCGTTACTCATGCCAGCTTGACCAAGCATCATAATATTGAACTCACGGGGCTCAATGCCAGTACTACCTATTATGTGGTAGTAGAAAGCCGCGATGCTGCCGACAATAGTATGCGTTCTGCGCAACTATCATTGGTAACCAAGGCTAATCCCGATGTCATTGCACCCACGATTTCTGTCCTAGCTTCATCAGTAATCACTGCCAATAGCGCGGTAATCAGCTGGGCTACCGACGAGTCCTCTACGAGCAAAGCATTCTATAGCACAAACAACCCAGTTGATGTTACAAGTACCAGCACCCTGGCATTATTCGACAACACCTTGGTGACCAGCCACAGCCTCAACCTCACAGGGCTCGCCTCTGCAACTACGTACCACTTCCTGGTACAATCCACGGATGCCTCGGGCAATAAGACCCGCTCTGCACAAAGTTCATTGACCACCGGCCCCACGCCCCCTGATGTAACCCTCCCCGTGATTTCCGGTATTAGCTTTAGTGTAAGCAATAATGCCCTCACTGCTCTGTGGACTACCAATGAAGCTTCCACTAGTAAGGTATATGTAGGGGTAACGAACCCCTTAGACCTTGCCGCCGCAACTACCTTGAGTGTGAGCAACGCTGCCAATATCACTGCCCATAGCCTGAATGTCACAGGGCTTACGGCAAGTACTTCGTATTTTATGGTGGTAGAAAGCAAAGATGCCGCAGGTAATACTGCCCGTTCTGCCCAGATTGCCTTCATGACCAGTCCGTAAGTGTAAGAGAACCAGTGAAGCTACACAACACTCCCCCAATAAAAGAGGGGGTGTTTTTATACAAAAATTTGACAAATGTTTTAGCTATCCTGTATAGTACCCGCATACGATATCCTGAATTCACCCCTCAATTAGGACACTCTCTCTTGAATTAATTTCATACT
>CAYHRN010000013.1:0-14499 GCA_964359155.1 uncultured Gammaproteobacteria bacterium
AACTGGGCTCCAGGGCAGGGCAAGCCTATGGGTTGAAAAAAGGGGATTTTGTGTCATGCGAATCACACGTGGTGTGTAATAACTGCTATCAGTGTTCACGAGGTGAACACCATGTGTGTATCAATGAGAAAATTTTGGGTATTTCGCGCGATGGTTGTTTTGCTGAATATATCAAAGTGCCGGGGCATATTGTGTGGAAAACCAATACCAAAGATATTCGCCCCGAGGTAGCAGCGCTCCAAGAACCGTTTGGTAATGCGGTGCACGCGGCAAGTAAAGTAGATGTAAAAGGTAAAACCGTGGCAATTTTTGGGCTGGGCCCCATTGGGCAATTTTTAACCCTGGTGATTCGCGGCCTTGGTGCCAAGACTATTATTGGCGTAGAGCCAAACCCTGTGGCCCAGGAAATGGCAAAGCATTTGGGTATTGATTATATTATTCCCTTGTCGTCTCCGCCGGATGCGGCGCGCCCCTTTGCGCACGATACCAAAGTGACTGATGAAATTAAAAAAATTACTGAAGGCGTGGGTGTAGACGTCTCATTTGAAATGGCAGGGTTTAATTCATCGGTAAATAATTGCCTCTATGCCACACGCCGAGGAGGGGAGATTGTGCTGTTTGGGATTAAAACTGGCGACTTTGTGGTGCAAGACTACAATCGTTTGATTGTACATGGTTTTACGCTTCATGCCGTGATTGGCAGGCAACTTTTTTCTACTTGGGAAACAACGCGTGCCCTACTTACCAATAAGGCCAACAAAGTGCAAGAAAAGATGTATACTATTATCTTGAATAGTGGTAAAGATACTATTATCCCTATTGACCAGTTTACACCGGCCTTATTTGAAGCAAAAATGGCAAAGCACCCCAAGATATTATTACAATTTTAAGAATCAAACCACGCCTGTGAGTACCTACCCTACCAAAGAATTATTTCAGAGCGAACTTGCTGCTATTTCGGCAGGGGGTCTTTATAAGGCAGAAAAAGTGCTGCAAGGTAAGCAAGGGGTAGAAATTTTGGTTGAGGGGAATACCTTGCTGAATTTTTGTGGCAATAATTATTTAGGTCTTGCCGGGAGTGCGCGTATGGAAGAGTTGGCGCATGAAGGCCTTGAAAAATGGGGCTTTGGTATGGCCTCGGTGCGGTTTATTTGCGGCACGGCGCAGATCCATAAAGATTTGGAAGCTTCGGTGTCTGCATTTTTTGGCACGGAAGATACGATTTTGTATACTTCGTGTTTTGATGCTAATACGGGCTTATTTGAAACCTTGCTGCAGGAAGGGGATGCGATTTTTTCTGACGAATTGAATCACGCCAGCATTATTGATGGTGTGCGCTTGTGCAAGGCCGAGCGCTTTAAATTTAAAAATTCTGACATGGCAGATCTCGAAGCGCAACTGAAAGCCGCAGGGAGCAGGCGTAGGAAACTTATTGCTACGGATGGCGTGTTTTCTATGGATGGCATTTCTGCACGCTTGAACGATATTTGCGATGTGGCTGAAAAATATGACGCCTTGGTGATGGTGGATGAATCACATGCCACCGGCGTGCTTGGCGCGCGGGGCAGGGGAGCTGTTGAGAAAGAAGGAGTGTTGCAACGTGTGCATATTATTACTTCTACTTTTGGTAAAGCCATGGGTGGGGCTTCGGGCGGATTTACCACCGGGCGTAAAGAAATTATTGAAGTACTTCGTCAGCGCTCACGCACCAATTTATTTTCTAACTCTTTAGCGCCTGCCATTGCCTATGCAGCGCACTATGTGTTTACGCATTTTGATACTGAATTCAAAGACATGCGGGGCGCGTTGTTAGAAAATACTACCTATTTCCGTTCACGCATGGAGCAATTAGGATTTACGCTGGGAGGCGACGGCACTCACCCCATAACTCCTGTGATGCTTTACGAAGAATCGTTAGCAGTGAAAATGGCAGATGTTCTCCTCCAGAAGGGAATCTATGTCCGTGGATTTACCTACCCGGTGGTGCCCAAAGGAAAAGCGCGTATTCGTGTGCAACTTTCTGCAGGGCATACCAAGGAACATTTAGACAAGGCCATTGCGGCATTTTGTGAAGCAGGAAAAGAATTAAAGGTGATAAGTTAATCCGTATGAAAAACATTGTGATCATTGGGGGTGGCACTGGTACGTTTAATTTGCTTTCGGGGTTACGTAAGTTTCCGGTGAATAATACCGTGATTGTTTCATCTGCCGACGATGGGGGCTCTACGGGCCGTTTGCGCAATGAAGTAGGCGTGAATATGCCAGTAGGGGATATTCGGCAATGCTTGGTGGGATTATCATATACTGACCCTTTATTGCAGCAGCTATTTAATTTTCGCTTTACCGAAGGTGCGCTGGCGGGCCATGCGATTGGCAATATTATTCTGGCGGCCTTAGAAAAATGTTCAGGGAGCGAAGAAAAAGCTATTGCGGCCGTAGCAAAAATGTTAAATGTACGCGGGGACGTATTACCCGTAACTCTTTGCCGTACGCTGTTGTCGGCGACACTTGAAAATGGCGATGAAATCAAGAGCGAGCATGCGATTGATGAACCAGAGGTGCAAGGCCGTTCGCCTATACAAGCCTTACAACTTGAACCCGATGGTCCAGTGAACCCCCGTGCCCTCAAGGCTATTAAAAGCGCTGATGTACTGGTCTTTGGCCCCGGGGATTTATTTACCAGCACTTTGCCCAACTTGCTGGTGAAAGGAGTACGTGAGGCGGTAGTTAAATCTTCTGCCAAAAAAGTGTTGGTGGTGAATATTATGACCAAGCCCGGGCAAACCGATGGGTTTAAGGCTTCGGATTTTGTGAAGGTATTTCAAAGTTATTTAGGGGACACTCCCGAGGGGCATGTGGATGCGGTGATTGTAAATACTAAAAAACCCTCATTCCAAGGTTTGAAGCAGTATCAGCAAAGTGGTGCCGCTCCTGTCGTGGCCGATATGCCCGCTCTGAAACGTACCGGGCTTCATATTATTGCTGCGTCACTTTTGTGTAGAAGAACATTTACGCGTGTGAATGGTGATGTACTGATTCGCAGTTTTCTGCGGCATGATGCCGAAAAAACCGCCAAACTTATTTGGGATATTGCTACCGCGTAAAAGGTACATTCTATGGATCTCTATACCAAAGATTTTTTTGATCTTACTGCCACCCCTGAATTAGGATGGCTAAGTTCTTGTACCTATCCATGGGAAGCTTTTTTGAAATTAGCACCGTGGTTTGCATCATTGCAGCTTGGCGAGATCAAGGGTAATGTAAGCCCGTTGGCTGTTGTTGAATCAAATGTACGCATTGGAGAAGGTACGGTTGTGGAAGCAGGAGCGATGATAAAAGGCCCGGCTATCATTGGGAGCCATTGCGAAATCCGCGCAGGTGCGTATATACGCGGGAATGTATATGTGGGTGACAATAGCGTGGTGGGCCATGGCACTGAGATAAAGGATGCTATTCTTTTACAAGGCGTACGTGTTGACCATTTTAACTACATTCGTAGTAGTATTTTGGGGAATAGCACACGTTTGGGAGCCTCTGCTATTTTGGCCAGTATGAAAATACCTCTTAGTGAAATTATTATTCGGCAGGACGATAAGGCCTGGCCTACGGGGATGGAGAAATTTGGCGCTGTCGTGGGAGATGGTACAGAAGTGGGGTGTAATGCCGTGCTTAATCCAGGCTCAATTCTTGGCAAAGACAGCATTATATATCCTTTGGTGTCGTGGCGTGGGGTATTGCCGCATCATCATATTGCCAAATCATCAACTGAAGTAGTGCTAAGGCGGGAGAAGTATGAATAAGCTTACCATAGTGTGTGATTTAGATGATACTTTAATTGACACACAGAGACTGAAGCAAGATCTGTTCGGTATTGCAAGGTCTTTGGGTGTGCAAGATCCGGAAAAGATTTATAAGGAAACATTGGCAAATCATACATTTCATGTGCCGTTATTTGCGCACGCACTGTTGGGAAATGGCGCCAAGGCAGATGAATACATGAGAGTAGTCGGGGAATTATTACAGCAGCCCCAAAAATATAATTATCCTGGCGCGGAAGAGTTTTGTGCTACGCTTGCCAAAGATCGTACACTTATTTTGCTTACTTACGGCCACCCAGAATTTCAAATGGTGAAATTGCAGCAGTCTGGCCTAGAGCCGTATTTCACAGAAGTGATCGTGACGCAAGAGCGGAGTAAAGAGCAAGAATTGAAGCGTGTACGTGATAGGCATGGTGCATTGCTGGTGCTGGATAATTCCGATTGTGTTATTGCGACAGCTCAAAAACTTGCTTTGTCATATCATCAACTCACAAGTGTGCATCTTTCAGCTGTGTATGCCGAGCAGCTTTTAAGGGTAAAGTAACCATTACGATGGTATTTACAAATTCTATATTCTATGCTATCTATTAAATAGCTCTTTTTATCTAAATCCAGCACATTCCTAATGTGCTGGATAAATTCCTGGCCTTCTTTTTGCCTTTAATCCTATGTCATTCCCGCGAAAGCGGGAATCCAGACCCGTATTAATTCGGGTTAATCTGGATCCCGTGTCAAGCACGGGATGACAACCTAATAAAAGTAAAGAGAAGGCTGGGAGTTGTCCTGGCTGTTTTGGTGAAACCCCAACCCGGCAGCAGCGCGGGTAAAGGTGGAACCAACCCCGTATAAGGAGAAGGACGATGACCGCAAGGATCACGTCCCGCCAGGTTGACCGGATCAAGCAGCACGCGGCCGACGCGAGCCGTGAGCTTCTGAAAGAAAGGGCGCAGCGCGTTATTGCGCACCCCGACTTGCAGGCGCGGCTCAAGGAGCTGCTGCTGTGCCTCGCTGCCCAGTTCTTTTTTCTCCTCTCTGATGAACAGGCCGTGGCCTGGATCATCAAGTGGAGTGGCAAGTCGGAGGCGGAGGCCCGACAGATCGTGGAAGGGTTCCGCAAGAAGGCGCGGGCGCACGGTATCGCGGATACCGTGAAGATTCACGCCGAGGTGCAGCCGGGGGGAACGTTCACGCGCGACCTCCCGCTCGTGGGCCCGTGCTGGGAGGATTTCAAGTACCTCCAGGGTTGGGACTTTCCCGACCAGCCCACGGAGCAGTGTCTTGTCTCGTGGGTTCCCGCACCCATGGCCGACAGCACCGTCAAGACCGTGGTCGAGCAGAAGGCTCTCATCGCCACGTTCAAGAAGGAGGCCGAGTTGCCGGCCTGGTACCAGCTCTCGTTTGGTTCGGTGGGCCACGTGGGCGGCCTTGCCTTGGCCCACCGTAACGCCACGAGCACGGATCCGTTTAACGGACTCGTAGTCCGTACGGACACGTGCCGCGCGGACGGCGACCGGCTCGTGCTGCACTGGCGTGAGGGGCGTCTCGACTGTGTCTGCTGGGGCGGCGATGGTGGGCGTAACTCCAACCTTGCCGCCTTCGCCGTGGGGGTGATATGAAGGCACTCGGATGCTAGGGCTCTCAGCCCTTTCATCCTGTGCCTCGGTCACTTGGCCTTTTTACCCCCGGACGTTTCGACAATCGCCAATCGGCGCAGTCGCGACGTCCGGGGGTTCATTTTTTTTAAATCCATACATTTGCTATACTGGTAGTGGCTGCGTCGCATGATGCTGGTGTTTACGGATACCAGCCGGCAGTACAGGGTACGTGATGGCCAGAATACCTCCGCTCATGGGTTTAGGTAGCGTGCTATTACGTATTACATAAATAATCCTGAAGCACCCCGTGGTATGTAGTAATGTGCTTACGGCACAAAATACGATACAACCCAAAGAGTATTCAATGGGTGGTGGTGTGGAAGCTATATACCGCATTTTGCAACGCGGACGGCAACCGGCTCAAGCTGAACTGGCATGAGGGACGTCTCAACTGTGACAACTGGAACAGCGATGATGAGCGTAACTCCAACCTTGCCGCCTTCGCCGTGATGGTGTGAGGGATTTTCTATGACAGAGACCCCGTAAGATGGGGTCTCTGTTGCTGTTATGATACACTCTGTGACCACTTACCTAGCATGCGCCCTGCGGTAGCTAATTTTTGGGCGAGTTGGCTGTAGTTGTTTCCGTGTAAGCCCTTTGCTTCCCAGAGTAACGTGACAAAAAATTTAAGCGTATCTAGTTTGCGACTTATTGCATCGAGGACTATTTTTTTGTCTTCCCGTTTGGTATATTGAGCAGTGATTGCTATTTCTAATAGTTCACTAAACATGGCATCTATTTTAACCCCCAGCGTGTGGCGGGTCAGTTTTGGAAGATGCGTCAAACAACTATGCCAGAACAAATAAGCCTCTTTGAGCAAGGACAAGATGGGAATATCACTGCTGTTCCTAGGGGGGGGGGCTTACAAGAAAAGAATCCAATTGAGTCATAGCTATGACGATATTGTTAGTTTAGAAAATCTTTGCGCGGCCTGGCAAGAATTTATTGTCGGTAAACGCCAAAAACACGACGTGCAACACTTCTCCCGCAACCTCATGGACCATATCGTAGCACTGCACCAGGATTTAGCCAACCGCACCTGGCATCATGGCGGGTATGAAAGCTTTTTTGTGAACGACCCCAAACGTCGGCATATTCATAAGGCATCGGTACGCGACAGGCTTGTGCACCGTGCCACCTACCGAATTTTGTATCCATTTTTTGAACGTATCTTTATTGCGGATTCATTCTCGTGTCGGGATGAAAAAGGCACCCACAAAGCATTAGCACAGTTTAAGGCGATGACGTACCAGGTAAGTAAAAACCACACCCGTACCTGCTGGGTCTTGAAATGTGATATCAAGAAATTTTTTGATAGTATCGATCATGCGATGTTACTGAAGATTCTCTATGAATATATTCCCGATCCTTCCACACAAGAGCTTCTTAAAAATGTCGTGGAAAGTTATTCTAAAGAAGGTACGGCGGGGGTAGGGTTACCCTTGGGCAATTTAACCTCGCAGTTGTTCGCCAATGTCTACCTCAATATATACGACCAATGGATGAAGCATCACGTAAAAGCTACACACTATATCCGGTATGCAGATGATTTTGTTATTCTGTCGGAAAATCGTGAGTGGCTTGCTGCGTTGGTGCCAAAGATAAAAACATTTCTTCAGCAACGCCTCAAGTTAATCTTGCATCCGCATAAGTTGAGTATTGCTACCTTTGCCTCGGGAGTAGATTTTTTAGGATGGGTGCATTTTCCTGATCACAAGGTAGTACGCCCTACCACTGCCCGTAGAATGTTGCGCAGGGTGCAAGATCACCCAACTCAAGAAACCGTGAGCTCGTACCTTGGCCTATTGCAACACGGGAATACGTACAAGCTGCGTGGACAGGTGAAGTCCATAGCGTGGTTGTGGCATGAGAGATAAGCATCCGGTGTATCTTGACGCCCAGATACACTTTTGTTACATTGAAAGAAAATAAAGGATCTTCGCAATTATTGTGAAGTCATGGTACTCAATCATATGCCTACTACCAAACAACGTCTCAATCTTTCTCTTTCCCGTGAGCTCGAGGCAGCACTTACCCACCTTGCCTCACGCGATCAAATGCCCGTTGCCACCAAAGCACGCGAGCTTATTACGCTGGCATTGCAAACCGAAGAAGATGAGGTATGGGAACGCATAGCAACACAACGCGACACCCCCAATGCTCATTATATTTCTCATGAAAAAGCATGGAAATAATCTACCGTGTTGAATACCACTCACTGGTAGTACACCACGACATTCCTGCACTTGATGCTACGTGGCGCACGGCTATTAAGGACGCGATTGAAAAAAAACTCATGGTGAGTCCTGCAGTATTTGGAAAACTACTTCGCAGATCGCTCAAGGGGTATCGTAAGTTGCGCGTGGGCGATTATCGTGTGGTCTTTCGACTCGAAGATACAACCATAAAAATCCTTGTAATTCAACATCGTAAAATTGCATATCAACAAGCAGTGCAAAGGGTGAGCGCTGGTTGATCGTGGGTTATTCGTATGGGCGTGATTGACGACATTAAAGCGCGTATTGATATCGTGGATTTGGTAAAAGAATATGTGCCCAACCTTAAACCGGCGGGCACAAATTTTCGTGGGCTGTGCCCCTTTCATAGTGAAAAAACACCCTCATTTATGGTGAGCGCTGACAAGCAAATTTTTAAATGCTTTGGATGTAGCGAGGGGGGGAGTGTATTTGATTTTTTCATGAAATCCGAAGGGGTAGAATTTCCAGAAGCCTTGCGCGCCTTGGCTGCCCGTGCAGGTATCGAGCTTACACGCCGTGACCCTGCACAAGAAAACCGTATCACACGGCTGATGGATTTGTGTGCGCATGCCGCAGCATGTTTTGCGGCAAATCTTACTCAACATACGGCGCAATCAGTACGCGACTATGTAATCATGAAGCGGGGGCTTAACGAGCAAAGCATGAAGGATTTTCAAATTGGCTTTAGCCTTGACGGCTGGACCAGCCTTACCGATGCCTTACGCAAGAAAGGGTTTACCCAAGAAGAGCTTATTGCTTCCGGCCTTGTGATTGAAAAAGAGGGAAGGGTGTATGATCGTTTTCGGCGACGCATTATGTTTCCTATTCGCGATGGCCACGGCAATGTGGTAGGGTTTACCGGAAGACTACTCCCTGAAGATGAGAAAACCGCACAAGCCGGGAAGTATGTGAATACACCCTCCACCGTGCTATACGATAAAAGTAGGGTGTTATATGGGTTTGACCGAGCCAAGACCCATATACGAAAAAACGGTATGGCGCTTTTAGCCGAGGGCCAGATGGATGTGATTGCCTTGCACCAGTTAGGGTTTCCCTATGCCGTGGCTACCAGCGGCACAGCCCTCACGGGCGAGCAGGTACAATTTTTAAAACGTCACGCAAGCACCCTTGTGCTAGGGTTTGATAGTGATCATGCGGGGCAAGAGGCAATACGCAGAGGGTCTGACGCTGCTCTTGCAGAGGGCCTTGAGGTGAAAGTGTTGTTACTGCCAGAAGGCGTGAAAGACCCTGGTGATTGTTTATTAAAGAGTGATGGCGCAGGTATGATAGCACACGCCTTGCAGCACGCCCAACCCTTGATGGAATATTTTTTTCAAAAAGCATTACGCGACCATACCGTAACTACTATTGAAGGCAAAAAGGCTATTGCCAAAGAGGTGCTGGGAGCCATTATGAAACTCCAGAATCGGGTAGAAGCTGATTTGTATCTTACACGGCTTTCTGGTACGCTAGGGGTCTCTGATCGTGTGCTTCGGGAAGCGCTGCCCTCAAGGGGTTCTGCCCGTGCTGCGGGAACAACTCCCTCAGGCGTGGCACCTGGTGCTACCCCCAGTCGTACTACGGTGAGTAATTTGAGTGTCATGGCAGAACGGGTATTGGTGGTGGCGGCGCATACGCCATCGCTGTTACCATCATTAATTGATCAATTAGGGCCCGAGCATATTCCCTCGCAAGGCAATCTTCAAGAGTGGTACACAAGGATGATTGTGCTGTATACTACCCTTAAAGAGCCTTCTTTGGTGTATAGTGCGCTACTGAAGGAACCCTGGTATGCAGACCTTACCTTGCGCTATAGCCATGTATATACTGATGACATGGACGAGGTAACGGCGAGGCGCGAGCTGAATACTCTTATTAAACGCATCAAACGTGAAGCTTTGACGCAGCAACTTACCGAACTCGAGCAAAAGCTTTTGGCGCATGAACATGTAGCTTCCGGCGGCACTCCCGACGATACGGCGAAATTGATGAAAGAATTTCGTTTTCTTTCGGATCAGCTCCAGGCACTCATGGTCTAGTAATATCATATGAAACAACGCCCCAAATCAAGTCAAAAAGCAAAACGCGTAGCAGGGTCTCGTCACCCCAAGCCGGTCCACATTCCTGTGGTGCCGCCCAGTCCGGAAATTATTAACAGGCTTATTCAAAAAGGCCGTGTGCGGGGATTTGTGTCGGACCTGGAAGTGCTCCATACCTTTCCTGACATGGAAGAGTATGAAGGCGTGCTCGAGGATTTTTTAGATGAACTTGATGTGCAGCGTATTTCGTTACTTGAAACCAAAGAGAAAATTTTAGAACGTGGCTTAGTGAAAGTACCCGACAAAAAAACAGTGCCATTTATTTCGCTTTCCTATGAAGGAGAAAGCGAGCTTGATTCGGTACAGATGTATTTACAAGAAATTGGCAAGGTGCCGCTTCTTACTACGGAAGAAGAAATCTCTTTAGCAAAACGCAAAGAACGTGGCGACAAGGAAGCTGAAAAAAAATTGATTGAGGCTAATTTACGCCTGGTGGTGAGTATTGCGAAAAAGTTTACGGGGCGTAATTTATCGCTTCTCGATCTTATTCAAGAGGGAAATATTGGGTTGTTTCGGGCGGTAGAAAAATTTGATTACAGAAAGGGCTATAAATTTTCTACCTATGCCACGTGGTGGATTCGCCAGGCCATCACGCGCGCCCTGGCAGATCAAAGCCGTACCATTCGTATTCCGGTGCACATGGTAGAAACTATTAATAAGTTCCACCAAATTGAGCGGCAGCTTCTGCAAGATTTGGGGCGCGAAGCCTTGCCCGAGGAAATTGCCTCGGAAATGGGTGAAGAGCCCGAACGCATTTATCATATTATCAAAATTTCGCGTGACCCTATTTCCATTGATACGCCCGTGGGGGATGGTGATGAAGATAGTACCATTGAAGATTTTATTGAAGACATGCGCACCATTACCCCCGACCGTGCGGCGGCATTGAAGTTATTAAAAGAATACGTGCGCGATAGCATTAAAATGCTTACCCCGCGTGAGCAAAAGGTATTAGAAATGCGTTTTGGGCTGGTGGATGGCGTCACCCACACGCTTGAAGAAGTAGGTGCAGAGTTTCAAGTGACCCGTGAACGCATTCGGCAAATTGAAGCCAAGGCACTTGAAAAAATTACCAAATACGAAGGCATTGAAAAATTAAAAGACTATTGATACAGTAGGGTGTATGAAGGATAAGAGAATATATGCTGATCGCAGAGAAGAACTTATCAAAGCGGTAGCCAAGAGAAGAAGGAAGATCAAAGCTTTGGCTATTGAGTATAAGGGGGGTCAATGTCAGGTATGTGGGTATAAGCGTTATCAAGGAGCGCTCGACCTCCATCATACTGGCAAGAAGGAATTTGGCATTGCTGATAAGGGGTATACGCGTTCATGGGAAAAGGTGAAAGCAGAATTGGATAAGTGTATCTTGGTATGTGCGAATTGTCATCGTGAGATTGAAGCCGGTATTATAATGTTCCCTGACAATACAAATAAAAAGATACACCCGGGCCCTCCGCAGTAGCTCAATGGTAGAGCGGCTCCCTGTCAGAAGGCAGCCCTTGCAAGTAATTGTAAGGTGAACTTCTTGGGATAACGGCGAAGGCTAACTCCGTGAGTAACATCATGGACACGCGAACGTCGTGGGAACCCTCCTAAATTTCGTAAAGCGAAAATTATGGCGGGGCACCGTAGAGACTAGATACCGAGATGCCCTGTGAAGATAAGCAACGCCACCAGCTCACAGGGTAAAGACATAGTCCACCCCTCAGGGAAACGTGAGGATACGTGTAAGGAGCGGGTTGCAGGTTCGAATCCTGCCTGCGGAGGATCCTGGTGTATGATGCATGATATCAGAAATTTGCACCTTTTCAGATATGCTATACTATAATTACCCGACTGAGGGTAATTTTGTGTTATGAAGCAACTTCGATCATATATGGTGGCGAGTATACTCATAGGTGCTTTTTTGATGATGGTTGCACCCGTGCAGGCACAAGAAAGCATGCCTTTAGCGCGCCCCCCACTCCTTTCCGAAATTCAGCGTGCACGCACTTTGCTCACTGAAGCATTAAAACATCAACAAGCCACCACACCACCCCGCTCTACTAATTCTCGAGAAGTGCCCCTTGAGGCTATTTTGGCTTTTTACAACGACCATACAAGCGCCATTGAATTAGTTACCATTCGCAAGGAAAAGCGGCGCGTGACGGTGCTGCAAGGCTCCTCTTATGATATTGTAATTACGCGTGACAACGGCGTGAATAGCGAATTTGAAGTAGGGGGGCACCCCGAGCTTCATGTGATTTCCTTGGCCCACCCTATTTTTGTTAACCAAGGAACTACGCGGCGTCCACGGTTTTTGCTGCAGCCAGTAGTGTATACTCCTTCGAGCGACTATTTAGCAACTCCGGAAATTGTAAGCGCAGGCGAAGAATACCTTGATCGTAATGTTGCCCTGGTATACGAACTTTTGCGGCGCGATGCGTTGCCTTCGCGCGCGTTCCCCACACAATTATTAGTGGATGTGGTGGACCCGGTGGTAGTAAAATCAATTATTGCAATTGAGCATATGGATGCCGTGGCATTAATTTCTGGGGATCCCATGTATCATTTGGATGTGTTCCATACTATTTTAGCCACCAATCAAGATGCGGCGTATGCCTATGCGCGAAGCTCGGCACAAGCATTTGGCTTGGTGCAGTTTATTCCTAGCACGTATAAGCGTTTAGTGTATATTCGCGCCGATGCTAGGCTGAACCCCGATTTTGAAAAAGCTATGAGCACGCCACTTGATGCAATTAAGGCCCAAGTAGTTTTTTTAGACTACAATTTATCCCTTCTTCCGCCAAAAGTGCGCCCTCAATACGAACATAATCCGCGTCTGGTAGGTGCGTACTTGGCTGCCATGTATAATGGAGGGCCGTCCCGCGTGCTTTCTGCTATACGGCGGTGGGGGAGCAATTGGGCAAAGCCCCATGGGGCGAGTGGAGTGCAATTAAAACGGGAAACCATTGGGTATGTGAAAAAGTATGAGTTGGTGTACGAGCATTTTGCCGGCAATGTGGCACAAGACAAAGCATTGGTACGGAGTGCAACACTTAGTAATTAGGATTTAGAAATTAGAAATTTAATAAGGAATTACGGCCGCGCTTTAGTGGACGGTAGCGCGCGGCATGATTTCGTAAAATCACCCAGTAGGTGATTGTGTTCAATCATATGGCTTCCATGCAAGATATGTTTGCAAAAATACAAGGAGTGAAGAAAGAGATGAAAGTAATTAAAAAAGCGTATCGCGACGCGCTGTTAAATCAGAGTGAGTATCAAGACGTAGTAACAGAACAAAAAAAGTTGCGTGAGCAAAAAAAGCGCATTGAGAATGAAACCAAGGCAAGTTTTGAAAAAGAGTTTGATAAGTTGCACGACTTGCAAGTGGATTTGGAAGCTGCCGAAGAAACTCTTTCCGACATGGCACTTGCCTCTATTGCCAAAGGCGAAACCGTCACGGTACGCGATGACTATGCAAACTCGTATGAGCCCAAGGTAAAGGTAAGCTTTAAAAAGGCCAATGTATGAGGTTCTGCATGAAATGGTGCATTGGTGCCCTTGTAATCTTGATGCTGGTAGGCGGCTTGCTGTGGTATAGGCAGCAAGGCCATTCTGAATCTCTTTACATCAACACGCAGTATGGCTATTCGGTGCATTACCCTAACGATTTGCCCTTGAATGCACAAGACCCCAAGGCCGTAAGTATTGGTGTAGTTTCTTTTGAGCCCGGGCCCGGAGCCTTGTTTATGAGCGTGGATGAAGGTGAAGCTTTGGTAACCCCTGCTGAGTTGCAGGATCAGACGGGCTCGCAGTGCCAGGAAATCGTACTCGCCGCATCTCCGGCAGTACATTGTGCAGGCAGTGAGGGTTTTGCCGGAGGAAGCACCACTACCTATATGGTGCAACTTGGTAACAACCTTTTGAGTTTCTATTATATTCATGGCGACGAGGCATCAAACCGCCAGATGGAAGCGATTATCCGGAGTTTAGAAATCAGGAAATAAGCCGCTCAGACGAGGGTCTCTATGCCCCACGTAATTGAAGTAGAAGGCCTTACTAAAGTTTTTACCTTTGCCACAAAGAACCCACACTATGGTGCGTGGCGAAATTTTTTTAATCCCGACAAGAAAACCATCACGGCCGTGGACCGACTTTCTCTTACCGTAGAGAAAGGCGAGACCCTTGCCTTTATTGGCCCCAATGGTGCAGGGAAGTCAACGTGCATTAAAATGCTTACGGGTATTTTGTACCCTACTTCTGGCAATATACACGTATTAGGGTATCACCCTCAAGAACAACGCAGGAAGTTGAGCTACCGCATTGGCACAGTATTTGGGCAACGCTCGCAACTTTTGTTTAATTTACCCGTGCGTGATTCGTTGCAGCTTTTTGGCGCCATCTATGAACTTTCTGCTCACGATATTCGTACGCGCAGTAAAGAACTTGCGGAGCATTTTGCACTGAATGAATTTTTAGACCAACCCGTGCGTAAACTTTCTTTGGGCCAGCGCATGCGCGCAGAAATTGCGGTTTCGCTTATGCATCGCCCGGATATTATCTTTTTAGACGAACCCACGATTGGGCTTGATATTGTGGCCAAGCATGCGTTGCGTGAGGTGTTGGGGGAGTTGAATGCCAAGCATGGCACTACGATTTTTCTCACCTCGCATGATGCAGGTGACAT
>CAYHRN010000013.1:14509-17185 GCA_964359155.1 uncultured Gammaproteobacteria bacterium
CATTGAGGCCTTGTGTGCACGTACCGTGATTATTAATCACGGCAAGATTGTGCTGGATACACCTACGGAAAAATTGCAGCGACAGTGTGTAGTGGATATAGAAAATCCGTCATTGGAAGATATTATTAAGTCGGTGTATCAGCAAGGCGTCAGATAAGCGCCGCGCTTAAGTAGACGTTGCGCGGCATGATTTCGTACAATCATATGCAAAAATACTGGTATCTTTTTTGTGCATCATGGCGTGATACCATATTTTATCGCAGCAAAATTATTGCCTTTGCGCTGGTGTGGCTGGTACGTGTGGGGCTTATGTATGCGGTGTACGCGTATGCCTTCCAGTATCGTGGTGGTGCCGTGCAGGGTATGAATTTTCAAGCGGCTATTTGGAGTATTGCACTGTATTTTGTGGTATTTTCACTCTGCATTCGGCGCGTGTACAAAGATATTGCCGACGATATATATACAGGTACCATTGAAACCAAGCTCAACAAACCCTTTCACTATATCCTGTATCATGTGTGCATGAGGCTGGGGAAGGGTGTGCCCCATTTTCTGTTATTTGTATTCCTTGCATTTCCCTTGTTGATGCTATCTGTGGGATTCCCTTTAGCTTCTTTTTCATTGAGTTGGCTTCTTGAGGTAGCATTTCTTTTGGTACTAGGCATTGGTATTACTTTTTTACTGTATAGTATTGTGGGCATATCTGCCGTGTGGCTTACCGATGCCGAACCCATGTATTGGATATTGGACAAAGCAGTCATGATTTTAGGGGGTTCGTATGTGCCCGTGGCATTGTTTCCTATGGCAATGCGCACGGTGGCAGAATTTACGCCTTTTGGTGCTGCCACATTTATTACGCATGCGTTTAATCCTGATTTTCAGGAACGCTGGGTACTTCTCGCAGGAGTTCAAATGATGTGGGGTATCGTGCTTTTTCTTTTGCTGGTAGCATTACACCACTATGCGAATAAAAAACTTTCTATTAACGGAGGGTAATTTTTCTATGCAATTTTTGACTGAATGGCGCATTGCCTATACCTTAGTGAAAGCTAACATTGCCTCGGCGCTGCAGTTGCGCCTTACCTTTGCGTTGCAAGTGTTTGGCATGATGTTAAACGATATGGCATTTGTAGTGCTGTGGACATTCTTTTTTAAGGCATTTGGTACCATCAACGGGTGGTCAAACCACGAAGTGCTGGCATTTGTAGGGATATCAGCCTTTGCCTTTGGCGCGGCCTTTAGTGGTTTTGCAGGTGTGCTCACCTTGCCTGAATTGGTGAACAATGGAAGTTTTGATAATCTTTTGCTGTCGCCCCGCAGTGTGTATTGGCGTATTCTTACCAGCCGAACCCGCGTTTCAGCCATAGGGGACATGGTATTTGGTGTATTGTTTATTACCATCTACGCCCTTACTACTTCATTAAGTGGCCTCCAGATCGCCATGCTTGTGAGTCTTCTTATTCCTGCTACCATCATTATGGTGAATGTCACCTTGATTGCCTCGTTGGTAAGTTTTTTTATGCCCGATGCGGGGGCGCTGGCACAAAATTTATTTGATGCATTTAATTCGCCTAGCCTGTACCCCTCTACGGTGTTTCCCTCGGTATTGAAGTTTGTGTTCATTTTTGTGATTCCTTCATTGGCAATGGGTGGTGTGCCTTTGGAAACTGTCGTGCATACCAGTGGCGTGTGGTATGGTATTATCTGGGCTATTGCCATTGTTTGGGCATTGATTGCGCATAAACTATTAGCCATAAGCCTACGGCACTATGAAAGCGGTAACTTAACGGGCGCGCGGGCAGATCAATAACTATGGCATTATCACGTGAACGAGTGGGGGAGATGTACATTACCCTTGAAGCGTTATTATGGGGAGCATTTCCCGTTCTTACGGTGCTTTCCCAACATCGTCTCGCGCCATTATGGTCATTGGCCTTTAGTACCTTGTGTGCGGCATTCTTTTTTGCAGCCTTGGTAGGGATACGGCGTCATTGGCATGAGCTACGAAATCGTACAGCATTACGTGACACCTTGGTAATGACCTTGCTGTTAGGGGTGGTATATTATGTGCTCTTTTTTGTGGGTTTGAAGTACACCAGTGCAGGGAATGCCAGCATTATTGCGCTTACAGAAACCCTGTTTAGTTTTTTGTTTTTTCATGTGTGGCGAAAAGAGCATATTCCGGTAGCTCATATTCTGGGCGCATGCTTAATGCTTCTTGGTGCTGCGGTGGTGTTGTATCCCAATACCAAAGAAGTAAGAATGGGGGATTTCTTGATTCTTGCTGCGGGTATGGTAGCGCCTCTAGGGAATTTGTATACGCAGCGTGCCAGGAAGGCGATAAGTAGTGA
This sequence comes from uncultured Gammaproteobacteria bacterium, assembly GCA_964359155.1. Classification (GTDB taxonomy): domain Bacteria; phylum Patescibacteriota; class Patescibacteriia; order CAYHRN01; family CAYHRN01; genus CAYHRN01. Next base: position 16,861 of record CAYHRN010000013.1, read on the forward strand.
AACCATTATGTGGGTGCGCAATGCGCTGAGTGCACCTATTATTTTTATATTTGCCTATGTGGGGCAACCATCTTTTTCTGCTGTGGACTTCACGGCATCAATCCCTTTTCTTCTTGCAAATGGTATATTGGTATTTGGCCTTTCTAAATTTTTATGGGTAGAAGGTATTCATCGTATGAGCGTTACGAAGGCTAATGCCATTTCTGGCCTTTCGCCTTTGGTGGCACTGGTGTTATCGTGGCTGTGGCTTGGCATGCCGCCTACCGGTGCACAACTTGCCTCATTCCTTCCTTTATTTGTGGGCATGATATTGCTGACCCGTAAC
>CAYHRN010000014.1:0-6065 GCA_964359155.1 uncultured Gammaproteobacteria bacterium
CGCCATGGAACCACAGCTACAAAAACTAAGTACCTTGTTCCATGAAAAGCTTAAGGAACGGAAACAAATTGATTACATTGATGTACGGTACGGAGAAAAAGTGTTTTATAAAGAAAAGGCGGTGGGTGGTGGGGGAGATAGGTAAAAACCCTCTTCTTCCTGGTGATATAGCGTCGCACAATATATGTTATACGACGCTCATGTAAATCTCGAGGGGAGGGTATGAGCGTCGTATAACATATCGCAGATTGTGCAACGCTTCTCACGAATCATCGCACAATCTGCTCCTTCCCTTTACGGTAGGTACGCCAGTGGGTCTACTGGTACCCCGTTCACGCGTACTTCAAAATGCAAATGAGGCCCAGTGGTAAGCCGCCCTGCACCTGGGGTGCCTGGCTTGCCCCCCGAAAGCGCAATAATTTGCCCCTTGGTCACAAATTGCCCTTCCGCAACCAAGATTTTACTTACATGTCCATACACGGTGGTAACCCCCTTATTATGGAGCACCATCACATAGCTATAGCCCATCCCTGCGTCTTTAGCTTTTGCCACATACCCCTTTTCCGCAGCTAGTACAGGCACCCCGTTACTTGATTTCCCATTCAGAAGCGTACGCAAGTCAAGCCCTGGGTGTTCGTACACTCTGCGGAATGGGTAATCAGTATCGTGAAACCGGGTAGAAATGCCATTCTGCGGCACCGGCCATTGCAAAGCAAGGTCACTCCCCATGAGTTGCCCACGAGCTTGCAACTTTTTACGGTATTCTTGTTCCAACCCTGCAATCTCGGCATTCAAACGTTGCTCTTCAGCACGTTGCTCGGCTAAAAATTTTTGATACAACGCTTCTGAGGCACGTGTTTTTTGCAATACAAATACGCGCGCTTCTTGGTCTTCTTCTAAGGCAAAGCGTTGCCCTTTTAATTTTTTTTCTAATGTAGTTAAATCTTTATTCTTTTGCTGCAAGGCACCCCGTTCATTACTTAAACTTTGCTTGGCAACTTCAAGGACTCGTGAAGCATCACTTACGCTTGCAGCAACGCGTTCGGTAGCAACCAAAGAATCAAACAGCGCAGAGAACGAACGGAATACCAATAGTATTTCCCATGGGCTACGATGATAGTCTTTATTCAGGCTATTCAAGAGCGCGCGTAACTCTTCTTGACGCTGGCTAATGCCCCCTTGCTTTTGAGAAATCGTGGCATTCAAACGCTTGATTTCGAGCTCCACGGTATCTAATTCATGTCCGGTAAGCGTAATATCCACCTTAGCTTTGGCAATGCGATTATCTAGCAAGGATACTTGATTTTTCAACGTAGCAGCTTCTTTTTGTTTCTGCGCAATAATGCGTTCGTATTCTTGGGACTTTTTGCGATGAGCGTCAATTGCAGTTTTTTTGGCCGCAATGGTGGTGTCGAGATTACGAATATCATCACTAAAGGCGGCTTGGGCGAGGATAGTATTCACGGTAGTAGCATCGAGCCCCGCAGCCTTAAGTTCTGCAGCTGTCATAGCAGCAGATGCCGAAGATGCAGCCATGCACCATAGAAACGAAAAAATAACAAAAAATCTCATGATAATATTTTTATTGCTTTGTCAATACGTTGTAGAACATTGTCTTTTTTTAATACTGCCGCCACTTCAAAAGGAGTCGGGCTTTGCGCCATGCCCGTGAGCGCTACCCGCAAAGGCCACAAGAGCTCCCCCACTCCCCTGCCTGATGCAGTAATCATTTCTTTTAATAATCGTTCTAGGATTTTTTCTTCAAATACCTCGTCCGTAAGCGTGGTAAAAAATTCACGCAAAAGTTTCAGTGCAGAAAGCGTTAAGGGCACCGTAGATTTTTTCCATACCAAGATACTGGGCTCATACGCAAGCTCTTTGGTGAATAAAAATTCCGTGGCAGCAACAATATCGGAAAGCTTCTCAAGTCGTGGTTGGGCCATGCGTACGGCGCGTTGTAAAAATTCATCGTTTTCCCGCATATTGCTTCGATCGGCCCCTTGTGGCAAAGGCACCTTACAATCTGCAGCACGCAAATAGGGTGTACACAAGGTAGTAAGTTCTTCTAAAGATTTCTGTTGAATATAGTGCGCATTGAGCGAATTTAATTTTTCAATATTAAATATGGCGCCTGCCTTGCCCACGCCTTCCAATGAGAAAGCTTTGATCAGCTCTGGGAGTGAGAAAAATTCTTGTTCAGTCTTAGGATTCCAGCCTAAAAATGCCATGAAATTAATCAGGGCTTCTGGCAAATACCCCAATTGCCGATATTCTGCAATAGCCGTAGGCCCTGCGCGCTTACTCATTTTACTACGATCAGGGTTTAAAATAAGCGGGAGGTGCGCGTACTGAAGTTCTCGAAAACCTAACGCCTGCTGTAGAAGCATTTGCTTGGGCGTATTACTAATATGGTCTTCGCCACGGACAACATGGGTGATATTCATGAGTTCGTCATCAATGACCACGGCAAAGTTATACAGAGGGGTGCGCATGTCTTTGGCAATTACCGTGTCCCCAATTAAGGCAGCGTCAAACTCCACATCACCACGGATGAGGTCGTGGAATGTAATAGTTGGTAGTTTGTAGTTGGTAGTTTGTAGTTTAAAACGAATAACGCTGCGCTCACCTGCGGCGTGGCGACGTGTAACTTCGTCTGCAGATAAACCTCGGCAGGTGCCCCTGTAGATGGGCGTTACTCCCCTGCTCATATCTTCTTGCCGCTGTATTTCAAGCTGCTCTTCCGTACAAAAACAATAATATGCTTTGCCTTCATTTAAAAGCTGCTTGAGATATTTTTCGTAGATGTCGAGCCGTTCGCTTTGCCGATACGGGCCTTCGTCAAAAGTAAACCCTAGCCATTTCATTTGCTCAAGAATATCAGCCTCATACTTTTTATCCGACCGCTCAAGGTCCGTATCTTCAATGCGCAACACAAATTGCCCGCCTTCATGCCGCGCCCATAACAAATTAAATAGCGCAGTACGTGCAGTACCAAAATGAAAATTACCTGTGGGTGAGGGGGCTATGCGGACGCGGACCATATCTTTTTTCTTATTACCATCCACGGAAATAGTATCACGGCATTCAGTATTCGTCGAATACGCCAGGGCTCATAAAACATCCGATAAAGCCACTCCAAGCCTATGCTGCGCATCCAAGCAGGGGCACGCGGGGTGATGCCCGCAATATAGTCAAATGCACCCCCTACCCCCATGGCAACTTTGACGCTCGGCAACTGTTTCAAGTGCGCAGCAATCCATTTTTCTTGCTTCGGGTGGCCAAGGGCGACAAACAGAACATCGGGTGCAGCGGCGTTAATTCTTTTTACTATGTCATCCTGAGCCGCCAAAGGCGGAGAAGGATCTCGCTCGCATGGGCGCACCCGCATACGCGGGAGATTCTTCGGCTGCGCCTCAGAATGACCAATCTTTGGAGGTTTAACCTCCAAAAGTTGAATTTCTCCTCCCCATTCTACTCCCGCAATTTTAAGTTCTGGAAACTTCGCTTGCAATACTTTCGCTGCCTTTTCCCCTACTCCCCTTCGCGCGCCCAATAAAAACACCGACTTGCCTTGCGCTGAGGCAATGCGGCAAATTTCCAGCATCAAATCTACCCCCGTCATGCGGTGCAGTCGCGGCAAGCCCAAAAACCATGCCGCACACAATAATCCAAAACCATCCGGCATGGCTAAACTGGCATTATTTAAAATGTTCCGAAAATTCTCATCCTTCTGCGCCGCAAGCACGATCTCGGGATTGGGGGTCACCACATAATGTTCACCGTTCCCTTTCAAAAACTCCCCCACCCTTTTCAACGCATCCTCACGCGTGAGAGTATCAATATCTACTTCAAAAATTTGTATCTTATCACGCATATTGTTCATCAACGGTCAGGACACTTTTTCACGATCGTGAAATGATGTCTTGGTTTAAAATCCTTATATCGTTTTTAAAAACGCGTCGCTGGCGTCATTCTGCTTACGCAAGGGCCGGCTTATACCCCACATACACTCAAACTGTACCTTCATAAGCTGCGCAAAATCCTTACTCTGAATAATACAACCAAATCCTTCATTATGCGAGGAAATAAAACCCACTTTATCCTCATACACCGAATGTCCCATGGCCCATGTCATGCCCTTGGGCGCCACACGCACCTGTCGTAAATGCCGCCCCCCTACCCCCATAAAGGGGTAATTTTTTAACAATACCTCCTGATCACGTGGCCATAATCCACGAACTGCAATATTGCGCCGAATTCTTTTTTGATTAAATTCAGCAAAAAATTCTTGTCCTAATACCTGCACCATTTCTTTAAAGGGCCATAGCGACACAATCTCTATTCTTTCATACCATAAAATATCACGCAGCACATGACGTATACCTTCAGCACCGCGGTACACCTTCAAGGTAGGCGGGGCACCCCCACCATGATGCGCAAGGGTGGGCAAGATGCTGGATAACTTTTTTTGCTCTTGAGCAAGTGCATCAATGCGGGTAGTAAATATTTTTTGAATATTCTTGGGGTCACTGCGCGCAAACACGGTTTTACCTTCTTCATTCTGTTCGATAATAAGCTCATGATCTAAAAGGATGCGTAGATAATCGTATACCGAGGCACGCGGCATATTAAAATGCTCCGCAAGGTCGCGTGCAGAAGCATGTGATACCTCCAAAAGCCTTTGGTAAATGCGTATGGCAGGCTCAGCAATGCCAATAGTTTTCAGAATGTTGTTTAACATAAAAGTATTACTTTCGTCGCTATTCGACGGCAATTAGACATTACCAAATAATCATCTAGACTGTCAATGGATGTCGAAGCACTCAACAAAGCTCGTTCCCTTGAAAGGAGAAAGCCATGCCGCTTGATTTAAACGCGATCAAGGACCCAATGCTAAGGGGGTGGGTGGAGATATATCAAATGAAGCACTGGATGGAGGAAGTAGAGGGGTGGCTTGGCAATACAGTAGTGAGTATCGTGCTGCCATCTTTTCGGAGAGAACACCCAGAACGTCGCACCATGTGCATCGCTATGCTGAAAGGGCAAGAAAAGCACGACGTAACCCTGGAAAAGATACTGGAGGCACTCTTCCACCAAGTAAGTGGCGCTGGTACGATGGCCTGTTTCTTTCTGCCTATTCCTAACCCGCTCGAACATCGTGCGCATGTGGTAATGGATCCGTGGGTAAATGCATGGGGGTACCCTCGTTCGTACTGCCATCACAACCAGACAGAAACGCTCCAAAAGGTACTGCAGGAACGGGGTCTCACAGTGGAACTTAAGGAGGAGGATCTTTCCCTTATTGTCTCTTGGTAGCGGAAGGAAGAAAAAGGAGTAGGGGGCGCTCACTAAAAGTAAGGAGGACACCGGGACGTGAATCGCTTCACGTCCTTTCCCATTTATAAGCAAGGCATTATTTCACGATCGTGAAATAATGCCTTGCCCATCTTACAAGTGAAGAGTGCTTTCTACTCCTCTACCACTACGGTACCCTTCATCCAAGGGTGAGGGCCGCAATGATAAGGAAAGGTGCCTACGTTGGTAAAGGTATGAGAGTAGGTTTGACCAGGCGACAATAAGGCACTTGATAATTCGTTACCAGTATCACTCACTACATTATGAGGTGCGCCATCTTGCTGCGTCCATAGCACGGTGTCGCCTTTTTTAATTTTAATCACATTGCTGCCATCAGGCCCTTTAAAGGCAAATCCTTGAATAGTGGCTTGCACGGTTTGAGGTGCGGGTGCAGGGGTAGCGGAAGGTGCTGGGGTAGGCGCGGGAGCGGGCTTTTGTGCTTCCTCAATGCATTTCGTCAACTCTGCAGTGGGCGTCCAACCACAACTACCGCTCTTTTGCCGCTCGCATGTGGCACTTTTATAACATGCATATTCGGGCTTGAACTCACAGGTAGACATGCCTTCACTCCCCTCTTCAATGCACAAGTGCCCGCTACACCCACCTTTCACGCAAGGTTTGGGTGTGGGAGGTATTACCTTGGGCGGTGCAGGTGGTACAGCTTTGGCAGGCGGTTTTACGGGAGCAGGCTTTATGGGAGGTGGAGGAAG
>CAYHRN010000014.1:6075-15293 GCA_964359155.1 uncultured Gammaproteobacteria bacterium
CGGAGGTTCTGGTGTAGGGTTATCCAGCACTAACGTATCGTTAGTGCTGGATGTAGGTTGCACAACCTGATGCGCACATCCTGCAAGTACTAACGCTGCCAAGATAATAAAAATAGGTTTGATCATAGTTGTTGTAATTATATTACTTCACCACCACCGTCCCCTTCATAGAAGGATGCGGGTTGCAGTGATACGGAAAGGTACCGGTTTCGGTAAACGTATGGGAATACGTTTGGCCCGAGAACAAGGCATCGCTTTGAAGGGTAGTGCCACTATCACTGGTTACGGTGTGGGGCGCGCTATCAAGCTGCGTCCATATCACGGTGTCGCCTTTATTAACTTCCAGCGTGGGCGGATTAAATGCAAAGCCGGATATGGTAGCACGAATGGTTTTGAGTGCTGCTGCCTGTGGCGCGGGTGCAGGAGGAGGAGTAACTACTACTGGACTTACAGACGCCGGTGCTTCAGCTGCTTTTTTAATTTGCTTCAACCCCTCTATACACGTATTGAACGCATCATTGAACTTCCATACACAACGATCACGCCCCTCCAAGCGTTCACGGCCACATACCGCTTGCTTATAGCACGCATATTCGGGCTTAAAATCACAGGTAGAAATAAGTTTATTGCTCCCAGGCTCGCCACATATGGTGCCACTACACCCCCCTACTTCGCATGGTTTATTAGATAAGGGAGGTGCAGGCTTAGGGGCAACAACTTTTTTAACAGGTTTTTTTACAGGAACTATCTTTTTGCGTGGCATCACCTTTTTTACAGGGGCTTTTTGCGCCACTGCTTTTTTCACTACCGCAGCTTTAGGAGCCACAGGTAGCTTCTTTTTTGCCACCACCGATGGGCTGGTCGCCGCCCCCACCGTGGAGACTACCATCATAAAGAATGCCAACAAAATACTTACGATAAGAGATATTTTTTTCATAGTTTATTTTTAGTATTTTTAGAGTATACTACAAATGGTATAGTACCTTACTATACATGTATTGACAACCAGTAGTTAGCACTCTATACTAGAGAGTGCTAAGAACTAACCTTCCCTTATGTTGCCACAAAATTTTACCTCTCGTGCGCAAGAAATCATTCAAGAATCGTATCATAAATCCATTCATACCTCCACCGAAATGGAATCACTCCATGTGTTAGATTCATTGCTGGAGGATGAAGGTGGGTTTATTACGAGCTTATTGCAAAGACTCAATATTAACCCTCCCTCCCTGCGCATAGAAATCGCACAGGCGATTGAAATGTTGCCTAAAGTATTAGGGCTGCAACCACCCAAAGGGCCTTTTACCCAAATTTACCTTACCTATGAAATGGCAAATATTTTAACCACGGCACAAAAAGAAGCAGCTGCGCTGAAGGATGAATATATTTCGGTAGAGCATTTGCTGCTGGGGCTTTTAAAACAGCAAACCAATGCACGAAGGCTCCTTGAACCAGTAGGAGTGGCGTACGAGTCTGCGCTTGCAGCCATGAAAGAGCTGCGGGGGCAACAACGCGAGCAAAACCCTGAAGCTGAAAACCACTTCCCTGCATTAGAAAGATTCACCGTCAATTTAACGCGCATGGCACAAGAAAAAAAGCTTGACCCGGTAATTGGCCGCAATGCCGAAATTCGCCGCGTCATGCAAGTGCTTTCTCGCCGTACCAAAAATAATCCTGTACTTATTGGCGAGGCAGGCACGGGTAAAACGGCCATTGTGGAGGGGCTTGCGCAACGCATTGTGGAGGGTGATGTACCCGAAGGCCTGAAAGCCAAAGAAATTATACGGCTGGATTTGGGGGCGCTGGTTGCCGGCACAAAGTTTAGAGGTGAATTTGAAGACCGTTTAAAGGCGGTCATGAAAGAACTTGTCCAAGGCTCACCCCGTTTTGTGGTATTTATTGATGAATTACATACGTTGGTGGGGGCAGGTGCTATTGAAGGCGCGTTGGACGCCTCGAATATGCTGAAACCTGCACTTGCGCGTGGTGAATTACGTGCCATTGGCGCCACTACTCTTAGGGAATACCAAAAATATATTGAAAAGGACTTAGCACTAGAACGCCGCTTTCAGCCAGTACCTGTGCATGAACCTTCGGTAGAAGAAACCATTACCATGCTACGAGGCCTTAAAGAAAAATATGAACTGCATCATGGCGTACGCATTACCGATGAGGCCTTAGTACAGGCTGCTAAACTTTCCAGCCGCTATATTAGCGACCGTTTTTTGCCCGACAAAGCAGTCGACCTTATTGATGAGGCAGCATCAGCACTACGGCTTACCCTTGATAGCGTACCCCCTGAAATGGACGAATTGAAACGTCGCATGGTGCAATTGGAGGTTGAACGCGAAGCATTAAAAAAAGAATTAAAAATTGAAGACAGTAAACCCAAGCTGGGAGCGCGCGGCAAGGGCGTACTCGCACGCAATGAAGAGTCACTACTCCGTAGTGAGCTGAAAGAAAAATTACAAACCATTGAAAAAGAATTGCGTGAAAAACGCGAAGCGCATAAAGACCTAGAAGCCCGCTGGCGCCTAGAACGCGATGCGATTACTCATATTAGTACCTTAAAGCAGTTGATTGAAGACTTAAGGCAGCAGGCCGAAATTGCCGAGCGTAAAGGCGATTTAGAACACGTGGCCGAGATTCGCTATGGTAAAATTCCGGTGCTTACCAAAGAACTCCAACAAGGCGAAAAAAAGCTTTTGGAATACCAGAAAGATCACAAAATGCTCAAAGAAGAAGTCACGGACGAAGATATTGCCGAGGTGGTAAGTAAGTGGACTAATATTCCAGTTTCTAAAATGCTAGAACAAGAAGCAGAAAAGCTTGCGCATGCAGAACAGATATTAGGAAAACGCGTCATTGGCCAAGAAGAAGCAATCACCGTGGTTGCTAATGCCTTGCGGCGCAATCGTGCTAACTTAGGCGAGGAAACACGCCCCATTGGAAGTTTCTTATTTATTGGCCCCACAGGGGTAGGCAAAACCGAGCTTGCGAAAGCCTTGGCGGAATTTATGTTCCAAAGCGATGCAGCACTTATGCGCATTGACATGAGTGAGTACAGTGAAAAGCATTCAGTGGCACGGTTTATTGGCTCCCCTCCTGGGTATATAGGGCATGATGAAGGCGGGCAACTCACCGAAGCCGTACGCCGCCGCCCCTATAGTGTGATCCTGTTTGACGAGATTGAAAAAGCACACCCTGAAGTGTTTGATATGTTTTTACAGGTATTAGATAATGGGCGCCTCACCGATGGCAAAGGCCGCACCGTAAACTTTAACAATACCATTATTATCATGACGAGTAATTTGGGCACGCAGATTATTAAAGAGTATGCCTTGGGGTTTGCTGATAGCGATGCGAAAGAAGCACCTCAAGGGCTTACTCCGAAAGAGGCGGCCATGCGGGAGCGCGTGATGGAATTGATGAAAAAAACATTTAAACCAGAATTTCTAAACCGTCTCGACGATACCGTGTTCTTCCGCTATTTACATGAAGCTGAAATGAAAAAGATTGTGCATTTACAACTGCAACGCGTGGTGCAGCGCTTGCTGGAACGTAAAGGCATTACCCTGAAGGTAGATGAGAACGTGAAACAAGAGCTTATGAAACGTGGCTTTGATCAAAACTTTGGTGCACGCCCTTTACAGCGCGCTATTCAAACCTCGATTCTTGACAAACTAGCGCTTGAAATTATTCGTGGCACCATTAAACAAGGCGAAAAAGTCGCTATCAGCGAACGCAATGGTGATATCGTGGTGCAATAAGCTATGTTAGCCTTTGCCGCATTCGTTCCTGTCCATCCCATTCTTCTCCCTTCTATTGGCGCAGAGCACAAGGTTGCACTTTCCTTCACCCTTGATGCACTGGAAACCCTGAAACAACATCTCAAAAATACACCTATCGACACCATGGTGGTTATTGCCTACCCTAAAAAATACACGAGCCTCTATGGCATGCAATTTGCGCAAGAGATGAAAGGTACTCTCAAAGATTTTGGTGATTTTGCCACCACCCTGAAACTCCCTTGTGACTATGTACTAGGCCATGCACTTAAGCAAGCTGTGCACCACGCGTTTCCTGTGCATATAAGTGGCGGCTCAACAATTATCCACACCGTGACGGTGCCTCTCTTACTTTTGGGGGTGAAGGCTCCGTGCACCGTGATGGTAGTAGAAGTATGTTCACAAAGCCTGGCAGAGCATGCACGCTTTGGCGAGCTCATGGCGCGCGTACTACAGAAAGATTCTCGACGTATTGGAGTACTTGCTACAGGCGATTTATCGCATACAGGAAATGAAACATTTGATCGCAAGGTAGTACAGCTTTTGAGTGAACAGCCGAACACTCTTCTTGCTATTTCAGAAACAGACCTTCGTGAGGCCCAAGAAACTGGCCTCAGGAGCCTTGCGGTTCTTATGGGTATAACTCAAAACTTACACATACCGCCTTCGGTACTTTCATATGAACGCCCCCTAGGCGTAGGTCATCTGGTAATGCACTATCCTCTATGATCGCCGAAGTCACTCCTCTTATTAAGCTTCCTCGCAAAACCAAAGCATTCGACTACACCGTATCAGAAGAAATGGAAAAAACCTTGTGTGTGGGACAAGGGGTCAAAATTCCTTTTCGCAACAAACGCAGTGTAAAAGGCATTGTGATTACTCTTAAAGAACAGGCCTTTAAAAAAGGCGTACCCTTGAAGCAAATCAAAACAATGATCCCTGATCTCGTGATGGAACCATGGCAAATGCAGTTAGCGCACTGGATAAGCGCGTACTACCATTGCTCACTGGCCAATGCATTAAAGCTTGTGCAACGATAATATGCCACAACCCATTCTGTTTCAGTACACCACCATACAAAGCAAGCTTGATTTCTTTGCAACGTATATTACTACCGCACATCAAGCGCAGCAACAAGTACTTATTATCTTCCCCACCAAGGCGCAGATGCTCGAATACCAAGGAAGTCTTAACACAAAATTCCAGTCACTCATCAATACCACGGTCTTCCTAGGGCTCCGCAGCAGCGTCATCGCCCCCCACACAAACCTTGCCACGGTGATTATCGACGATGAGCACCACCCCTTATACCGAGAACAACGTAACCCCCATATCGATGCCACAGTAGTTGCTGAAGCCCGATGGAGCGCTACAGGCGTACAACTTATTTTTGCCTCGTATGCCCCCTCCCTCCAGCGCTACCACGCAGCACAACGTGGCGCCATGAACCTTATAGAAGCTAAACGTGGGACACTGACACACGATGCCGTGCTCATTGATACACGTAACGAAGCGCAGCACACCATAAGCCTTGCACTACAAAAAGCAATACAAGAAACACTTGCGCGCAATAAAAAAGTACTCCTCCTTCTTAATCGTCGCGGACTTGCTACATGGGTATTTTGTACTGACTGCAAAAAAGTATGTATATGCCCCCACTGCGAAACTCCTACGGTATTTCATAAAATCACCCGCATGCTCATATGTCATTACTGTAATTTTCAAGAACCACTGCCTTTATTTTGCCCAGCATGCAAAAACCCCGACCTACAATTACGTGGCAAGGGTACCGAAAAGGTAGTGGAAGAACTCAAAGAGTTATTTCACCATGCAAGCATTGCACGAGTAGACCTTGATAATCCCTCCATCCTCACCACCATGGCCGATATCACCATTGGCACACAAATGCTTTTTACCGCACTCCCCGCTTCCTTACTTTCCGAGACTGGCCTCATTGGTGTTATCTCGGCAGATACGGCACTCAATATGCCTGTGCTTACTGCTCCGGAACATACGTTTCAACTCCTGATGCATACATTAGTGCTGAGTGCCTCCTACCACATTCCAGTGATGGTGCAAACCATGCTCCCGGAACATTATGCAATCCTTAATGCCTTGAGTGGCAATGCTGCTGGGTTTTACACCCAAGAGCTTAGCATGAGACAACAATTTTTCTATCCTCCTTTTTCGCATCTTATTAAGCTTGGTATATTGTCGCGCACCAGGGCACAAGGCGAACGCCATGCTGAAAAATTGTATCAAGAACTGACTTCTCCAACTCACAACACACAACTCATAACACATAATCAACAACGCATCCTTCCTCCCCATTGTGGCAATAAAAAAATACGTGGCCAGTTTGAATGGTCATTACTCATTAAAAATCCTGTACCCCCAGATGATCCTGCGCTCCGCACCCTGCTTGCCAAAGTGCCGCAACAATGGAATATTGAAGTAGACTCGGAAAATCTATGATTCTCCCTATCCTTCAAAATCCGCATCCCCTATTGCGTGAAACAACAAAGCCAGTGAGTAACTTCCAAGACCCTGCGCTTAAGAAGCTGGTGCAAGACATGGCGGAAACCATGTACCATGAAGAAGGCGTGGGGCTTGCTGCCAACCAAGTAGGGCATGCTTTGAGCCTTGCGCTCATTGGCGCAGGTAAGCAGGCTATGGTACTAGTGAACCCTAAAATCCTGCGTTATTCATGGCGCAAAGTAGCTTCAGAGGAAGGGTGCCTTTCGGTAAAAGGCACTTACGTAAAAATTCGTCGCGCCAAATCCATCAAAGTGCAAGCCATGACATTGCAAGGAGAACCATTGCTATTTACCGCAAAAGATTTTTTAGCCACGGTTATTCAGCATGAAGTGGACCACCTCAATGGAATACTAATCGTTGATAAGGTGATAAGGTGATACCCCTATGCGCATTATTTTCTTCGGCACTTCTACATTTGCCATACCCATACTCAAGGCTTTGCTCCCGCACTACGAAATGGTCGCCGTGGTCACCAAACCCGACGAACCCATGGGTCGGCATCATATGCTCACCTCCCCACCGGTGAAGCAATTACTTTTGGAGGTTAAACCTCCAAATATTGAAATTCTACAACCGGAAAAATTATCAACAATCTTGCCCCGCCTTCAAGAGCTCAAACCCGACATGATCGTGCTTGCCTCGTATGGCAAAATTATTCCACAAGCTCTCCTAAACCTTCCGCGCTTGGGTTGCATTAATGTGCACCCCTCACTCCTCCCCCGCCACCGCGGTGCCTCGCCGCTGCAATATACTATTTTGAACGGCGATACAGAAACCGGAGTAAGTATTATGAAAATGGATGCAGAAGTAGACCACGGCCCGATTCTAGAGAGATCGAATCTCGAAATTTCGAGATTCGATCTCCAAAAGTTGCCCCTCCCCGAACTTACACAAAAACTTTCAGAACTTGGCGCACAACTCCTTATACAAATACTCCCCGACTATATTGCAGGGCGCATTACGCCTCAAGAGCAAGATCATAGCAAGGCAACATTTACTAAAATGTTTACGAAAAACGATGGGCATATGGATTTTAAAAAGAGCGCCATTACCCTTGAGCGCATGGTGCGGGCCCTGAACCCATGGCCAGGAACGTTTTCTCGACTCTCCCTTGAGGGGAGAGGCCCTGCCGCAGGCGGGGGTGAGGGTGCATACCAAATTTTCAAAATCCTCAAAGCAAGGATTTTGCATCCACAAATTGGTTGCGCTGCCGACCCTCGCCCTGGAGTACTTTGGCTCACCGAACATAAGGAGCTTGCCGTGAATGCCAACCCCGGAAGCCTGATCCTAGAACAAGTGCAACCCCAAGGCAAAAAATCCATGACAGGTATGGCATTCATCAATGGGCACAAGGAAGTACTTGGCACTCAAATGAGCTGCCCTTGAAGTACTGAACATCCAATGTTACCATCCCCCTAGAGGCCCCATCGTCTAGCCCGATCTAGGACGTCTCCCTCTCACGGAGAAAACATGGGTTTAAATCCCATTGGGGCCATAATGCATCTCCAAAGTAAAAGCATTGCAATATCAATTAAGTATTGAGGGTTTTCCGCCTACGGCGGATCAGCCTTTGGCTGAAAATCCCATTGGGGCCACCAGCCTGCGCCAAGGCTTCGGCTGGCACCGCCAAACCTATGCCCAACGAACTACAAAAACTACCCCCGCAAAACATTGAGGCAGAGCAAAGCTTGCTTGGAAGTCTTTTGATTGATAAAGATGCCATGTTTAAAGTGGCCGATATTGTGGTGCCCGAGGATTTTTACAAAGACACACACGCTATGGTGTACGAGGCCATGCGCGAACTGTTTAGCCGCCATGAGCCCATTGATATATTAAGCCTTTCTAATTTGCTCGATGAACGTAAGCAACTGGAAACTATTGGCGGCCGCACCTACCTTATCCATTTAGCTAATACCGTACCCACTTCAAGCCATATTGTAAGCTATGCCAATATTGTGGGTAAAAAAGCAACCTTGCGCCGGCTTATTACCGCCGCAAGCGACATTGCCGAAATGGGGTACCATGAAGAAGAAAAGGTGGAGGAACTCCTGGACAGTGCCGAGCAAAAAATGTTTGCCGTATCACAAAAGTTTCTTCACCAAAGCTTTACCCCACTTAAAGATATTCTGCATGAAGCATTTGAACGCATTGATGAACTACAAAAAGACAAAGGCAAGTTACGTGGTGTACCCACGGGCTTTAGTGCCCTCGATAATATCTTGGCAGGGCTTCAGCGTTCAGACTTAGTGATTCTTGCTGCCCGCCCCAGCGTAGGTAAAACCAGTTTAGCTATGGATATCGCCCGCCATGTGGCGGTAAAAGAAAAAATACCTGTAGGTATATTTTCACTTGAAATGTCGAAAGAGCAATTGGTGGACCGCTTGATATGCTCTGAAGGTAACATTGATCTATGGAAATTGCGTACCGGGCACTTGAGTGAGCGCGAAGATGAAAACGATTTCAGTAGGCTTTCACAATCGCTTTCTGCCCTTGCCGATGCGCCGCTGTATATTGACGACTCAAGCAGTAGTAATGTGATGGAAATCCGTGCCAAGTCGCGCCGCTTGCAAAGTGAAAAAGGCTTGGGGTTACTTATTATTGATTATCTCCAATTAATGGAAAGCCGCGGTAATATAGAAAACCGTGTCCAGGAAGTAGCCGACATTACCCGCAATCTTAAGGCAATCGCCCGCGAGTTAAATGTGCCGGTGTTGGCCCTTTCCCAGCTTTCCCGTGCCACGGAAACCCGTATTCCTGCCATTCCTAAACTTGCCGATCTTCGTGAAAGCGGCAGCATTGAACAAGATGCAGATGTAGTAATGTTTATTTATCGAAAATCCATGGACCGCGGCTTAAAGAAAGAACTCAGTGACGAAGAAAAACATATTGCCG
>CAYHRN010000015.1:0-15241 GCA_964359155.1 uncultured Gammaproteobacteria bacterium
AATATGCGGCCAGAGTGGATGGTGATGACCAAGGTGCCGGTTATTCCTCCTGACTTGCGCCCCATGGTGCAGCTTGATGGTGGCCGTTTTGCCACATCTGACTTGAATGATTTATACCGCCGCATTATTAATCGCAATAATCGTTTAAAGCAACTGCAAGACTTAAATGCGCCCGACGTAATTGTACGCAATGAAAAACGTATGTTGCAAGAGGCAGTAGACGCGCTTATTGACAATAGCGCGCGTAAAGGTAAGGCCACCTTAGCCTCTACAGGCCAACGCCGGCCATTAAAGTCTTTGGCCGATATGTTACGGGGTAAAGAAGGGCGTTTTAGGCAAAATTTGCTGGGGAAACGTACTGATTATTCAGGGCGTAGCGTAATTGTCGTAGGGCCCGAGCTGAAGCTGCATCAATGTGGATTACCCAAACGCATGGCACTTGAGCTGTTTAAGCCTTTTATTATTGGCCGCCTCATCCGCGATGGCCATGTGCACAATATTCGTTCTGCCAGCCGCTTTATTGAAGCAGGGCGCAGCGAAATTTGGCCAATCTTAGAAGAAGTGGTGGCGCAATCCTTGGTGCTGTTAAACCGTGCCCCCACCTTGCACCGTTTGGGTATTCAGGCCTTTCACCCGGTATTGATTGAAGGACGGGCCATACAAGTGCACCCCCTGGTGTGCCCTGCATTTAATGCCGACTTTGATGGCGACCAAATGGCCGTACACGTGTTACTTACCGACGAAGCACGCGAAGAGGCACGTACCCTCATGTTATCAAGTAAAAATCTTCTTAAGCCAGCAACCGGCGACCCGGTGGTTACTCCTACGCAAGACTTAGTATGGGGCATATACTACATGACCCGTGGGCTTGATGAAGAAGGGAAAAAGCCACGCTACGTAGCACACAAAAATGAAGCAACATCACTTTTAGGGCAAGATATTATTACACTCCATGACCCTCTGCTGATTCCTGCCCATGAAATACCGAAACTGAAAGATGTTACGAGTGGGGTAGTAGAAACCACGGTAGGACGCCTTATTTTTAATGAGGTATTGCCTGACAAGATCCCCTACCAGAATCAGCCTGTAGGGAAAACCGTGCTGCACGACATTTTAAAGAACGTATTGGAGCAGTACGGATTTGAACCCACAGCGATACTTTTGGATGTGCTGAAAGAAACCGGCCTTAATTACCTTACACGTTCGGGTAATTCATGGGGCATTGAAGATTTACCCTTATTACCAGGTAAGGCAGCAATCCTTGCTGAAGCTGACAAGCGGGTAGAAGAAATTCGGAAACTCTATGAAGAAGGGTATTTAACCATTTCAGAAAAGCGGAATAAAACCACGGAAGTCTGGATTGAAACCAAAGAAAAAGTAGTAACACTTGCCCGTGGTGCTTTCCCTAAAGGAAGTTCGGTGTTTTCCATGGTTTCCTCGGGCGCTCGCGGCAGCTGGACGCAATTAACCCAAATTGTGGGCATGAAAGGGCTGGTCACCAACCCTGCAGGTGAAATTATTGAATTGCCTGTACGCAGTAGCTTTCAAGAAGGATTTTCTGTATTGGAATATTTTATCTCTTCGCACGGTGCACGTAAGGGGCTAAGTGACACTGCCTTACGTACGGCGAACGCCGGGTACTTAACACGTCGTTTAGTAGATGTGTCCCAAGATGTGGTGGTGCGCCTGGAAGATTGTGGTGACACTGATGGGTTTACCTGGACCAAAGAAGACACTGAAGAATTAGGCAAAGATTTTGGACAACTTACCGTGGGCCGGTTCTTGGCTACGGAAGTGCGCGATGCCAACAATAAAATTACTATAAAAAAAGGCACCATGATGACGCCCGAACTTGCTCGCTCCTTAAAAAATATTGCCCCCAAAGAAATCCATATTCGTACCCCCCTTACCTGTAAACTGTTAAAGGGAGTATGCCAACGTTGTTATGGATATGACTTAGGGCGTAATACCCTGGTGGCCTTGGGTACGGCTGTCGGCATTGTGGCTGCGCAAAGTATTGGCGAACCGGGCACTCAGCTTACCATGAGAACATTTCATACGGGTGGTGTGGTGGGGCTTGATATTACCCAGGGGTTACCACGCGTAGAAGAGTTATTTGAAGTACGCCCCCCTAAACAAAAAGCATTAATTGCGGGCATTGAGGGTGTTATCGAGCTTCAAGAACATAGTACCCCGAAACAAAAAGTTATTGTCATCCAAGGCAAAGAAGATAGGGTAGAATACCCTGTGCCCCCTGGCAGTATTTTATGGGTAAAAACCGGTGATATGGTAACCCCGGGCGATCAGTTGAGTGAAGGAAGTCTTGATTTGCATGAATTGTATAAGTATAAGGGCAAGATTGCCACCCTTAAATATATTATTGCGGAAATCCATAATATTTATTCTTCGCAGGGGCAGAAAATTGATAGTAAGCACTTAGAAGTGATTGTGCGACAAATGTTTTCGCGTATCTATGTCACCGAAGCTGGGGACACACCCCTTATTACGGGTGAAATTGTGGAAAAGGCTGAATTTGAAGAAGAGCAAGGTAAAATTCCAGAGAATGGGAATAAGGCAAAGGGCGATGAATTGTTGCTGGGCATTACGCGGGTATCACTTACTACCCGGAGTTTCTTGTCGGCAGCTTCATTTCAAGAAACCTCACGCGTACTCACCAATGCTGCGGTCTCGGGTAAAATAGACCGTTTAGAGGGGTTGAAAGAGAACGTGATTATTGGCCGTAAAATTCCCGCAGGTACAGGGTATGTACACCCAGTAAAAAAAGCCACTAGTACTTAGCCACTAGTAGCACCCCAGCTTTGTATGGTAAAATGAGACCTGTAATCTATAGGTCTCATTTTACATATGCCTCGTCGCAAAAAAGTAGAAGCCCCTGAGCTGCATCCACAAGTGCTGCAAGGGATTATCACGATTATAACTATTGCCATCGCTTTTTTTTTATTGCTCTCCTATTTAGGAAAAGCAGGAAGTGCTGGCGTGCTGATTGATAAAGTAACGGGCGTGCTGTTAGGCACGTTGCGTTTTGCCTTGCCGGTATTGGTATTGGCAATAGGTATTTTTATGCATCGGGCCGACATGGCACTTAAGCGCCTTATTCCTTTAGGCATGCTGTTTTTATGCCTTTTAGGATTACTGCACTTAAGGGTAAGCCCAGAGCCCACGGTGCAGGCATTAGGGAGTGGCGGAGGCTATGTGGGTTTTCTTATCGCCGTGATGCTGAAAAACATTATGGGGCTGCAAGCTACAGTATTGGTGTTGATATCTATCGCCCTTATTGCCTTTGTGATGTTGTTTGAAGTGCCCTTGGTATTATTGCTGCGGGGGATGATTGGAGTGGTGCGGAGTATGATGGATTTTATGAAAAAAGAATTTCATCGCGCTGCCCCCATAAAGCCCGCGGTGCCAAAAGAAGTGCCGGAAGACGAGATGCCTTCACCGTTGCAACATACTCATTTTGAAGTCCCAGAAGAAGAGCCTGTACCTGAATCACCAAAAGAACCTAAAGAGTCTGTGGTGATGCCGCCTCCTTTACCTGATCCTACCCCCGTGCGTCGTGCGGCACTTACTGCGCCTTTAAGCCTCACCATGCCTTCGTATACTATTCCCCTTGATCTTTTGGACGATCGCACCGAAACGCCCGTATCGGGGGATGTTGCTGCCAATGAGATCCGCATTCAGCAAACCTTTGAGCGTTTTGGTATTCCCGTGGAAATGAGTACTGCCGAAGTGGGACCCACCGTAACTCGGTATACATTTAAACCCGCTGAAGGCATTCTGCTTTCTCGTATTACTGCCTTAGCGCAAAATATTTCTTACGCCTTAGCAGCATCCCCTATTCGTATTGAGGCGCCTATCCCTGGAAAATCCTTGGTGGGGCTTGAGGTGCCTAATCGTTCTATTGCACGGGTTACGTTACGTGATGTACTTGCTTCAGAAGAGTGGATGCAAAGAGATTCGCAACTTTCCGTGGCGTTGGGAAAAGATGTTGCCGGCAAGGTGATATTGGCTGATCTTAAACGTATGCCGCATTTGTTGGTCGCGGGGGCTACAGGTTCTGGCAAAACCGTGGGATTAAACACCATGATTATGAGTCTTTTGTATGCCAACTCCCCTGCCACATGCCGTTTATTGTTGATCGACCCCAAGCGCGTTGATTTAACGCTCTTTAATGGTATTCCTCATTTGGTCATTCCCGTGGTAACCGATGTAAAAAAGACCATTCAAGCCTTGCGATTTGTAACTGCCGAAATGGAACGGCGATTTGAACTTTTCCAAGAACAAGGAGTGCGTGATATTACTTCGTATAACAATGCCAAAGCAGAGACGGGCACCTTGCCGTATTTGGTGGTGGTGATTGATGAATTGGCAGAGCTTATGGCCGTGGCATCGAACGAAGTAGAAGGGCTTATTATTCGTATTGCCCAAATGGCACGCGCCACCGGCATTCACCTTATTGTGGCCACCCAGCGACCTTCGGTGGACGTGATTACAGGCCTTATTAAGGCCAATATTCCTGCCCGTATTGCGTTTATGGTGGCAAGCGCCGTGGATTCGCGTACTATTTTAGATTCTATGGGTGCTGAAAAATTGCTGGGCCGTGGCGATATGCTTTGCACTAGCCCCGAATTGCAAAAGCCTCGGCGTGTGCAATGTGCATTTGTGAGTGAAGAAGAAATCAAAAAAGTAGTTGCGCATGTTATTAAACATGTGCCGCCGTTACCCACCCCAGAAGAAATACCCTTGAATGGAAGCGCAAGCCCTACGGCGGTTTCGCTTGATGAATATCAAGGCGATAATGACGAAGATAACGATCCGCTGTATGAAGAGGCAAAAGCCGTGGTGGTAGACATGCAAAAAGCCTCCGCCACATTATTGCAGCGAAGGCTTAAGGTGGGCTATGCACGTGCCGCCCGTTTACTCGATTTACTTGAACTCAAAGGTGTGGTGGGTAAAGGGGTTGGTGCTAAGCCACGCGAGATTATGGTACAGGCGAATACATTAGGTATGAACGCTCAAGAAATTTCTCAGGATGAAATGCCGCCTGCCTCTTCTTAGATCTTTGGCTCTTGGGCAATAATGCGCTGACGGATTTCAAGCGCAAGTTTAGGGTCTGCTTTAAGGGCTTTCACTGCGGTATCATGCCCTACGCCTAGCTTCTTCTCGTCGTAGGAAAAACTATTGCCGGATTTTTTAATTACCCCGCGCAGCACACCGGTGTCGAGCAAATCGTCCATCAGCGCAATGCCTTCATTGTAAAAAATATCAAATTCAATACTGCGAAAGGGTGGCGCCACTTTGTTTTTCACCACTTTTACTTTTACCCGGTTGCCAATAATTTGGTCACCTTGCTTCATTTGCGCGCTCTTGCGCACCTCTAGGCGTATGCTGGAATAAAACTTCATTGCCAAGCCCCCAGGCGTTACTTCGGGGTTGCCAAACACAATACCAATTTTATTACGCAATTGATTGATAAAGATAAGTACCGTACGGCTTTTGGAAATAATTGCGGTTAATTTGCGAAGCGCTTGGGACATCAGGCGCGCATGCAAGCCCATATGTTGGTCGCCCATTTCACCTTCTATTTCCGCGCGCGGCGTAAGGGCTGCCACAGAGTCTACCACAATCACATCTACCGCATTGGAACGCACCAAGGTTTCTACAATATCTAATGCTTGCTCGCCGTTATCAGGTTGAGAAATTAATAAATCTTCAATTTTTACGCCAATGCGTTTTGCATACTCGGGGTCGAGCGCATGTTCGGCATCTACAAACGCACAGGTGCCGCCTAATTTTTGTGAAGAAGCAATGGCATGAAGAGCGAGCGTGGTTTTTCCTGATGCTTCAGGGCCAAAAACTTCTATAATGCGCCCTCGAGGGAACCCGCCAACCCCTAAGGCTAAATCAAGGCTAATGGGGCCTACAGGAATGGCTTCTACTTGCATGCGTTTGGCATCCCCTAGCTTCATAATGGAGCCTTCGCCAAAGCGTTCTTTGATTTTGCCAATGGCGTCCAGCACGGCATTTACTTTTTCTGTTTTTGGGTCTTGTGGCATAGCAGTTAGATTAGGGATTATAAATAATAGTTCGCTGTAGGCTCGTACTAAGGCCGTAGCGGCGTGCCACAATAGTAAGAGTATTAATACCACTATGGAGGGCTAATGTTTCCTCAAAGCTTCCATTATCACGCAAGACAATAGGGCTATTGTTAATCAAGACTTGTGCAGAAGGGCTGGTGCTGCCACGTAAGACGGTAAAAGGGGTTTGCACGGTGTTGTTGTGCACAAGGCCCTCAATAGTAAGAGGCGGCGCCCCTCCCCCACTACGCTCAAAGCTCAACGCCACATAGGCCGGGAATATCAACAATACCAACATCACCGCGAGCCGTTCCAGCATGCGAGGGTTGAGTATCTTATGGATAAAAGATTTTTGCTCACTCACTGCCCCCTTAAACAAGGTGCAGGAGGGCTGCCGTGCGAGCACACGACGTGTCACCACTTTTCCCTGGAAGTGATCGTACATAAGTAAGCAAGGTGCGAGAAGTGGCTATTCATTAGCGCGAGCCGTGTACTCCCCGCTTTCTGTGCTAATAATAACACGTTCTCCTTCTTGAATAAAGTGAGGTACCTTAATTACCGCCCCGTTTTCGAGCGTAGCGTCTTTCATGACGCTGCCTTGGGCAGTGTCGCCACGTACCGCAGGGGAAGTTGTGGTAATAGTGAGGGTGACTTTTGCAGGAGGTTCAATATTGATCATGCTCCCTTGAAATAGAATAAGTGCAATTTCCGTACCTTCTTTTAAGAAGGAAAGTGTGGTGCCTAAGCCTTCTTTGGCAAGTGAGTACTGTTCAAAACTTTCTTGATCCATGAAATAGGCAAATTGATCATCTTGATATAAATATTGCGCCTTGCGTTTGTCTACCTCGGCTTCTTCTACGCTATCGCCGGGCTTAAACGATACTTCACGCACTTTACCGGTTTTGAGGTTTTTTAACTTGGTGCGCATAACAGGTTTACGTTGCGCCGTACGCATAAATGAAGCCTCCATGACCATGTAGGGTTCTGCATCGACCACAATCGCCATGCCAATTTTAATGGAATTGAGAGAGGGAAGAATAGACATAATTTATGCCGGCACAAAAGGTAAGAGCGCCATAAAGCGGGCGCGTTTAATAGCGGCAGCAATGCGACGTTGATGGCTCGCGCAAAGCCCCGAGCGTTTGCGTTTGGCTATTTTTTTGTGGGATGAAATAAAATGCCCCAGCATTTCGGCTTGTTTATACTCGATGGTGAGGTTTTTATTGACGCAGAAATAGCAAGGTTTTGTGGTGAGGTTCATAAAGGTCAGAAGGGAATTTGTTCTACTTTAATTTCTTTTTCATCATTTCGCGAGGGCGCAGGTTCTGTTTTTTCTTCGCTGGGAGGCTCGGCGGTAGTATGAGATACGCTCCCCTGAGCTCCTTGGGGCCGGTCAAGAATAATCATATTATCGGCCACAATTTCGGTTTTAAAACGGCGTACCCCATCATCACCCGTCCAATCTCGTGTTTGCATACGCCCTTCAATATAGGTTTTTCTTCCTTTGCTTAAATATTGCCCACAAATTTCAGCAAGCTTACCCCAGGCTACAATATTATGGAATTCTGCTTTTTCCTGGCGTACTCCGGCGGCATCGGTCCAGGCGCGATTCGTAGCAATCGAGAAGGTAGTCACGGCCTGCCCCGAAGGCGTGGTGCGGGTTTCAGGGTCGCGCGTGAGATTGCCAATCAGCATTGCTTTATTAAGATCCATAACCCTAGAGTTCAATGTCGGTTTTTTTTCTGGTCTCACGTGGCTGCGCTGAAGGTACGGGTTCCTTTAACGCCACAGCAGGGGCGCTTGGTTTCACTACTACCATGGCGCGTAGCACGTCTTCACGTAAGTTCAGTGTTGTTGATAATGCACCTACTTTATCTTTTGGTAAGTCTAAGTCAAGCAAAAGATACACGCCACTGGTATGCTTTTGTATAGGGTAAGCCATGGCACGTTCGCCCCATGAGAGAGCCTTCAATACCTTACCCCCTACTTTCACTGCCACTGCCTTTAATTCCTCAAGGAGGCTATTAATAACTTCTGTTCCCGCAGGAGGTGTAATAACCATTAATTCATAGTTCATAATAGTTGGTCTTGATGGAACTACCGTACCATATCAGGTCTTACTGCGTCAACCCCTGCCTTAGCCAGTAACTCCCAATCCTCGAGCGATAAATCCTGTGGGCGGGCACGGGGGTTAAGGCTAATACCTTGCAGGAGGCCTTCCACATCTTGCTTTGACAGTCTTCCTTTTTCACTCAAGGTAGTAGAAAGTTGTTTTCGTTTTTGAGAAAACCCTTTTTTGATTATGGCAAAAAGAATATGCTCAGGTACGCTACGCGGTATAGTATGCGGGGTAATGGTAAGAATAGCCGAGCTTACTTTAGGCATAGGCCAAAAGGCCTGGGGTGGTACTTTTTGTACCATGGTGGGCACTCCTGCGTAGCGCACGGCAAGTGCAAGAATACTCATATTGCCCGCCCGTGCCATAATGCGGGTAGCAACTTCGTATTGCATCATCAAGGTAAGCTGAGTGGGTAAGGGATGCTGCGTAAGAAATTTTCGTAAAATAGCTCCCGTGATGTCGTAGGGAATATTGGCAACAAGTTTGTAGGGCGCACGAGGGACTAAATAATCGGTAGTAGGTAATTTTAGAATATCACCATGAACAATTGTTACATTGTGAAAAGCAGCTACCACTTCTTTCAAGGGAGGAAGAATATTCCGGTCAAGCTCTACTGCAATGACGCTTTTTACTTTTTGTGCAAGAGCCACCGTCAAGATGCCAAGTCCTGGGCCTATCTCGAGCACGGTGTCAGAAGGGCTCAGATCGGCTTTTTCCACCATGTGTGCAAGTACGCGAGAGTCAATAAGAAAATGTTGTCCCAAGGATTTTTGGGGCAAAAGGCCATAGCGTGCGCAGAGCGATTTTATACTAGCAAGTGGGGTAGGTAGGGTCATGATGCAATATCTGGAAGCGTAGAAGAAGGAATGATTTCAATCCAAGTGACCCCAGGATGCAGGGGCAAGGGTGCGCCCTCATCTGATATAAAGTTAAGCGGTTGTTGTGCGCTTCGTTGCCATAAGCCCTTGAGTACTACTCCATCACGCAGCACCCATGCCTTGCCTTGGCCATCAAGGGTAATAGCGCGTCTTCCTACTTCGTCTTCGATGGTGATTTTGGTTTGGAGCACTATCACATTGTGTGCTGAGAGCACCACGCCATCTTGATCTTTATGGAGGCGACCCCCTTGCATACGGCTATAGCGAAGCGTGGTGTTGTCGTATTCCCATGCAATGGCGTAGGCGGGGCTTGAGGCACTAATAGTGAGTGTTGCGGCAGGTTGCGGTCGTGGCGTAAGCTCTGAGGGAAGTTGCTCACTGTACTGCCATGGATTTTTAGTAAGCTTGTTTTGATGATTTGCTCTTTTTTGCGAAAGAAGAGCCTCGCTTAAACGAGAAGTTGAGGTATATAGATTATGAGGTGCAGGCCGGTTTGAGTCGCGCCAAAACGATAAGGTATGAAAAAATTCATTCAAGGCTACCAGATGGGTTGTTTTTTCTTGGACGAGTGCCTCGGGCGACCCCCCTACATGGGCAATAAGACTTGCAAAATCTTCACTCAGGCTTAAAAAATAAGGCCGAAGCGAGCGCACCGGGCCTATTTTAGAAATTGTCGTATCAAGCGGGTAGAACGCAAGCAAGCGCGTAATGCCTCCTTCCACAGGTGCCTCAATCACAAGAGGGGCACGGCTTACGCCCGAGGGCGGATGCGCCTCTTGCATATTATCAATCACCACAGAGGCAAGGGAAGTCAATTCCTTCCTTTCTTGTGATAACGGCGCGCCGTCAGGAAAGGTGCGAAGGTGTGTGGAAGCTTCTGAAGGATCTGGGGGAGACGGAGGCTGCACCAAAGGAGAGGATGTGATGCATCCCGCAAGTGCTACTACACTTAAGACCAGGAGAACTATTCTCATTTCTTTTTTTCTTCTTTCTTGGTGATCCCCGCAGCAGGTTCTGCACCTTCTGTAGGTTCTTCTTCTTTCTTTTCTTTTTCAATGCGTTCTACTGCCCCCACGTCTTCTACTGGTTTTTCTATATCTTTTGCAAGCTCTTCCTCGGAGCGTGGTGCCATTACCGTGGCAACCACTTCGGTATCGTGTTCTAGTACTTTAATTACTGAAGGGAGCTTTAAGTCTTTTACGTAAATATAATCGCGGAAAGTTTTAAGGGGCGTACAATCCACTTCAAAAGAAGAGATTAAATCGCCTGGCAAACAGGAAATTTTGATTTTAGGTAAACTCTTAATAAGAATACCACCCAATTCTTTTACCGCAGGCGGTACTCCCACAAATACCAGTTCCACATCAGTAGTGATTTTTTCGTCCATGCGTATTTGGTGAAAATCTAGGTGCAGGATTTCTTCGGTAACTGGATCCCTAGCCATGTCAGCAATAATAACTTTTACCGGCGCATTTTTGTCGACCATAAGATCGATTAAATGCGTTTCTCCTGCGCCCTTCCACAATTTCAATAATGCGTTTCGCTCTAAGGTAAGGGCGATGGGAGCAAACCCTCTGCCATACACCACGGCAGGAATACTTCCCTTACATCGGAGGGCGTGTACTGATTTTCCCGTAACCTTGCGGGTGGTAGCGTTAATGCTATAGGCCATATGAGTAATCTACTGGTACCGATAGTACTAGATTGTTGAAAGAGAGTCAACCCCAGTGCCTCGTTGATGCACCCCTACACTCTCTAATATTCCTATTCCTAACATATGGGCCATAAGGGAACTGCCTCCATAACTTACAAAAGGAAGCCCAATGCCCACAATAGGTGTGAGACCTATATTCATGCCAATATTTAAAAAACTTTCTACCATAATAAGCGAACCAAAACCTAAATACAGTAAGCTGCCATAGCGTTCATGAATATGCCGTGCGCGGCGCACCAGCACAAATAAAAGCGCCATCACCGCGGTAAGCAGCACACTAATCCCCACAAAGCCGAATGATTCACCCAGTACCGCTACCATAAAATCGGTTTCTTGCTCGGGTAAAAAACGTAAACTGGTAATAGGCCCTTTGCCCATTCCTTGGCCCCAAAGCCCCCCTGAACCAATGGCGAGGATCGCTTGATTAAGGTTGTACGAACTTCCTAACCGGTCGTTCTGGGGTGAAAAGAATGTCATGATGCGCGCTCGTTGATAGGGTTTAAGAAAAAAAGCGCCTCCTACTGCAATAACCACTGCCCCTACCAGGGCAATGCTGAGCAGTTGTTTTCTTGATGCGCACAAGAGTAGAAAACATAACCATAATGCAATAAGTAGCGCTGCAGAACCAGTATCGGGCTGCAAGAGTACGGGTACTACAAAGCTTGCAGTAATAAGGCCGCTCACCACAAGGTTGCGCCACGTGAGTGCACTGCCTTGTAATGAAAAAAACCTTGCGAGCACCAACAGCAGTACTATTTTTGCTATTTCCACGGGTTGCACATGCAAAGAACCAAGTACAAACCATCCTTGAGAACCTCGAATGGTGGCCCCAACTACCAGCACTCCTAAAAGGATCATTATGGTGCCTACCCATATCCAAGGAAGTAGCAGAGAAAGCTGCCGATAATTCCATGTAGCAAGAAGTATCATAAGCGGCACCATAGAGGCCATGATAAGGATTTGTTTGGTAAGGTTAGGAAAGGCGTCCCCTTGAGGCAATTCGGCGCTCACCAGGCCCAAAAACCCTATGCCTACCAGAAGCAAGGTAATGCCCCCCAAGAGCCAATCAAAACGTCTGAACAGGGTTTTGAGGTGTAAGGAATTGTTGAATATCATACACATTTATAAGAGGAAGTATGCGAAGCGAAATTTGGGGCGACAAAGGTTCACTCCAGCGTAAGCTCACCTCTCGGGTACTAAACGCAGGCACTTGTTGCACGGTAAGGGTGCTGATACCAGTAACAGCCCCTTGCTGTAAGGCTACAAGGATAAAGGGCAATGTGGCAAGTGAAGAAGGGCCAAGGTTATTCACGGTAAAAGTGGTGAGCGAGGTGTTTCCTGCGGCTGTAGTAGTAAGGTTTTCCATGCGCAAGGGCAACCAGATGTTTTTTCTTTGTTGATAGTCTTTTGCACGCTGAAAGCGTATGTCATCAATATCGAGTTTGAGATTTTGCAATGGTTGCTTTGTGATGATACCAAGGCTGGTAAGATACATATCTTCGCCGGGTGGTACAAACATACTCTGCCATGGCCCTTCGTACCCTTCTCCTACAAAACGAAAGCGTAGATAGGCAATCCAATCGGTATTGGGATTATACAACGCGGCATATATATCATGGCGTATGCCATTTGCAATACTATAAGTGAGCGCTCCTTGGCTTTGTAATATTAAGGTTTGTGGTTTAATAAGACCTGCGCCAGGGGTAATAAGCGGTGCGGGGTTGCCAAGCGCTTCGAGCGCATTAATATAGCTTCGCCGTTCTTGTAAAAGCTTTACCGTGGCCATGGTAAATATGCCCAGCACAGCAATATTAATAAGTATCAGAATACTAAGTATCATGGTTCTAATGAAAGGCGTGATGGTAAGCCATTGAAGGCGAAGCTTTACCGCTGCCTGTGAGGGTTTGTCATTCAACATAGGTTCTGTATACTAAGTTTAGTTTGGGGCATGTAGTCCCGATGCTCCGACTACCGTCGGAGGTCGGGGTCCCAACCGCAGCGTCGGGACTCAGTTGGTCAGATCCGCTATAGTACGGGCATGTAGCTCAGTGGTAGAGCAACGGCCTTATAAGCCGTAGGTCGATGGTTCGATCCCATCCATGCCCATGTGCACTTACATATCTTATCATGAATTTTATGCAGAAAAAAATACTTATCATAGGCCAAGGCCAATTAGGACATGCGTATCAAGACTATTTCACGGCTACCAAGGAGTGGCAAGTCACGATGGCGCAAGGAATTGATATTCGTGATGCAAGTGCGGTGCATGCCCTGGTACAACAGGAATGTCCTTCGGTGGTGCTGAATGTAGCTGCGATCACGGATATTGATTATGCTGAAGAGCATCAACAAGAATGCGTTGCGGTAAATACCCTAGGTGCTGACCATGTGGCTGCTGCATGCCAAGCGCAGGGCGTGTATTTAGTGCATATGTCCAGTGGCTGTGTGCAAGAAAGCAAAAGCGCACATGAGGTGCATGGCGAAGAAGATACTCCATCCCCCCTTTGCTTTTATGCCTGGACTAAAGTATGGGCTGAGAATTTGATTATGGATCGCGTGCATCATCGCGGGTACGGTGGTCATCTTCCCCTGCCCCTCAAAGCACTTATTCTTCGCCCGCGGCAATTATTATCAGCGACGCTGTCTCCACGAAACGCGCTTGCCAAAATGCTCACCTATACCAAGTTTATCGATACACCAAATTCTGCCACCGTGATTGAAGATTTACTTTTTGCCACCGACAAACTTATTGCAAAAGGCGCCACAGGTATTTTTAATGTGGTGAACCCTGGCGTCACCAGCCCGTATGAAATTGCCACGCTTCTCAAGGCGCATGTGAAGCCCGACATGAGTTTCTTAAAAATTTCTAAAGACCAACTCAATGCCATGACCCGCGCCAAGCGTATCGACTGCGTGCTTTCTACAGCAAAACTTGAAGCAGCGAGTGTGGCGTTGCCGGAAATACATGAACGGTTAAAAGAGATTCTCGTGCAACTTAAAACTAATTTAGCAGCACCAGATGCCGCGACTATTCTCAATAAGGTGCAAAAGCAGACGCAGGAAAAGTTAAAGAGCCAATGAGTAGAATCCCTCTTGTGTTCTCCCTTTGGCAAAGGGAGAAGTAATCCGTATTCTCCCCCTTTGAAAAAGGGGGAAGCGCAGCAGGGGGATTTACCCATCCCCTTATTTTTTATTTTTAAAAAAAGAGGCCCGGCGGGTGCACTGCGTGTGTGTTTAGATCGTCTTGAGAAAACTATCAGTATATTCTGGTTTGGGTGTGACGGGTTTACACAAAGGCCAAATGGTTTCAAATTGAGCTTTCATTAGTTCGGTAAAGTCCCGGCTATGGATAAGAAATCCAAAACTTTCATTACGTGAAGAAATAAATGCTACTTTGTCAGCATACAACCAATAGCTCATATTCCAACTCATGGTTTTTGGTGCAACGCGGAGTTCGCGCAAGTGCCCCTTGCCTATTCCTAAGAAAGGATAGTCTTTTAATGGAACAGTTTTATTGTGCGGCCAAATGCCTCGTATCGAAATACTACGTCGTATACGTTTTCTGTTCAGCTCCGCAAGATAATCACTCCCCAATACTTCCACCATTTCACTGATAGGCCACATGGTGAGAGTTTCTATATGGTCGTACCACAACATGTCTTGCATCACGTGCTTTACGCCTTCTACGCCTGCATAAAATTTAATTTTTGGTTCAGGGCTTTGCGTATGTTGTGTCAGTGTAGGTAATAACGCTTCAAGCCCCTTTTTGGCATTCACCAAGACTTCTATTTTTCCCTGCGCAAGGTGAGGTAAGTGCCTCAAATCATCCACTTGAAATATCGTTTTTCCGTCCTCTTCGCGCCGTACCACTAAAGCCTGCTGGAGCAGGATTTTTAGGTTGTCGTATACCGTAGGGCGTGGAATGCCAAGGTGTTCTGCAAGGTGCCGCGCCGAACAAGGCCCTGTTTCCACCAAGCGTCGGTAGATACGGTTTGCGGTATCGGGTAATCCTACCTGTGAAAGCAGATCTTTCAACATAATTTTATATTTGTCGGATGGCGACGACAACAGTACATTAATTGTAAATCTATGGTATACATATGTCAAGCTCATCTGCGTTTTGTACACGCGGGAGTTTTTCACAGTCACGCCATGAGGAGGAGGTGCTCATGAGTATCTTGGTGGCGCTTCGCAAGCCCTGCTCTGCGTTGCCCCGTGAGCGGTTTCTTGTGACTTTCATGTTCCTGTGGATATTGTCCTCTTACTACCACCATGTTGTTGATATGGAGTGTAGTCTGAGCATAGGGGCATGGACGTTTCGCATTGCATGGAATGCCTTTTTTTCTTGCATCCTCATGTTCCCGTTACTTTCCCTGACTAGGAGGGTCAGTGAACTGCGGCAGCAATGGGATTCGCTCCTACACCGCTAAGAAGA
>CAYHRN010000016.1:0-15101 GCA_964359155.1 uncultured Gammaproteobacteria bacterium
AAGAATCTCGTCGAAGGTTTGTACGCATCACGAGATCCTTCACTTCGTTCAGGGTGACACCCCATAGTATGGACTGCATCTTTTGTCGCATTATCGCTGGAGATATCCCTTGCGAAAAGGTATATGAAGATAGTCACGTGTTGGCATTTCTTGATATTACTCCGGTGAATCCTGGGCATACGCTCGTAGTGCCGAAAGAGCATTATGCTGATATGGCGGGTACCCCTGTCCCTGTGCTCATTCACCTTATTGAAGTAGTGCAAAAAGTAGGGAATGCAGTCCTCAAAAGTGGGTTAGCACAAGGGTTTAATGTGGGGCTCAACAATGGTGCTGCAGCCGGGCAATCAGTATTGCATACGCACTTCCATATAGTGCCACGTAACGTAAATGACGGGCATAGCTTGTGGCATGGGAAAAAATATGTGCCGGGGCAAGCAACGGCGGTGGCAGCGCAATTGCGTCGCACAATGCTATGATGGAATGGTTGCATCGTCAATCACACAGTATTTCCTCCGCAGCGCTTATGTTGGGCGCCGCATCTTTTATGGCGCGCCTCTTGGGGGTTCTGCGTGATCGCATTTTAGCCGGTATGTATGGCGCGGGTCCTACACTGGATGCGTATTATGTGGCATTTCGTATCCCGGATATGCTGTATAATTTTGTTATTTTAGGAACACTCTCCGCGGCATTTATCCCTTTGTTTGCAAGCGAACGCACGCGTGATAAGCACTGGGCATTTGCCAACAATATCCTTACTATTATTGCCACCTTTCTTGTGGTTGCTTCTGGTGCCCTGTGGCTGTGTGCACCACTTTTGATGCATATACTTGCCCCTGGGTTTACTCTTGCGCAGCACGATCTGGCCGTGGCCATGACGCGCGTATTATTTTTAAGCCCTTTATTATTGGGGCTGAGTGGTATATTCAATGCCATGTTGCAGGCGCATCAGCGATTTGTAGCTTCGGCCTTAAGCCCGCTTTTGTATAATCTTGGCATTATTGCAGGCGCATTGTTTCTGGTGCCTCTTATAGGCCCTTGGGGGCTTGCATGGGGTGTCGTTCTTGGTGCTTTTTTGCATATGGCCGTGCAGATTCCCTCGATTGTTGCGCTTGGGTTTATATTTCAGCCCTCATTTCGCATTCGTGACGCTACCTTACGGCATATGCTCACCTTAAGTGTACCGCGCATAATAAGTCTTGGCGTTGCGCAAGTCGAGCTTGTAATAGCAACGATCATTACCTCCGGCCTTATCGCGGGGAGCATGAGCGTGTTCCAATTCGGCTATAATATTCAAAGTTTTCCTTTGGGTATTATTGGTATTTCATTTGCCACCGCTGCGTTTCCTACCCTTGCAGGGCATATGAGTAATGGGCATGGGAAGGATTTTCTGCATTCATTTACCAGCACCTTGCGACAAGTTGTTTTTTTTATGGCGCCTGCTGCCTCGCTGCTTCTGCTTTTGCGTGCGCAAATAGTACGGGTGCTCTTGGGAGGGCCCCATTTTGATTGGGCCGACACCATTGCCACCACCGAGGTGCTTACGTGGTTTGCTTTTTCTCTGGTAGCACAGGCATTGATCCCTCTTTTTACACGTGCGTTTTATGCGCGCAAGAGTACCACTATTCCTCTTATTGCAGGTATGGGGGGTGTGGCAACGAGCGTAAGCTTGAGCTTGCTTCTAGCACCACGCTGGGGAGTAGGCGGCCTGGCATGTGCATTTTCCGTGGCACAGCTGGTGAATTTTTCTCTTCTTTTTATTCTTTTTGAAGCCCGCAATCCTTCTTTTATGGGAAAACGCGAATTCATGTTACTTTTTTCTACCATGGGTTCTCTTATGGCTATGGCAGGGGTTATTCAGGTGATGAAGTATATAGTGGCAGGATTTGTGAACATGCAGACCTGGCTTGGTATTTTTACCCAAGGTGCCGTGGCAGGCACTATGGGGCTTGCCGTATATGCACTTTGTGCGCTACTCTTGAGGGTTCCTGAAGCCGCAAAATTGTATACCACGCTTAAGTCATATTGGCCCTATGGTACCCATTCGTAATTTTTGCATTATCGCACATGTAGACCACGGTAAAAGCACATTGGCTGATCGTTTTTTAGAGCTTACAGGTACAGTGTCATCGCGCCAATTGCAAGCTCAAATGCTGGACATGATGCCTTTAGAGCGTGAACGCGGAATCACGATCAAGCTCACGCCGGTGCGCATGCAGTATAAGTCCTTTGTGCTGAATCTGATCGACACTCCTGGCCATGTAGATTTTAGTTATGAAGTAAGTCGCAGTCTTGCGGCGGTTGAAGGGGCCATACTTTTGGTCGACGCCACCCAAGGCGTGCAAGCACAAACGTTGGCGAACCTTCACCTCGCGCGCAATTTGGGGCTCACCATTATTCCGGTGATTAATAAAATAGATCTTCCTCAAAGCGATATCAGTGCCGTTAAAGAGCAGATGGTGAATCTTTTAGATGTTGCAGAACAGGACATTCTTCTTGCTTCAGGAAAAACAGGCGTGGGTGTTATTGAGATTATGGACGCAATCGTGAGCCGCGTACCCGCACCTTCGGGTGATCTCTTGAAGCCCTTTCGTGCCCTTATTTTTGATTCTTTGTACGACGAGTACCGTGGCGTCATTGCCTATGTACGGGTCATAGACGGAAGTCTTACTCAGGGTCAGCGTATTCGTTTTTGTGCGACAGAAGCAGCAGGAGAAACGCTCGAGGTGGGGTATTTTGCTCCGCACTTTGTACCCCAAAGGCACTTAGGCGTGGGGGATATTGGCTATGTGGTGACAGGGCTTAAAGATCTTGCCAAGTGTCGTGTAGGCGACACTGTTACCGTAGAAGGCGCGACTGTTGTTCCGTTGCCGGGGTATAAGCAAGTGCAACCCATGGTATTTGCGAGTGTATACCCATCAGAAGGTGGCAAATTTGAAGATTTGCGTAAGGCCATGAGTAAGCTTAAATTGAATGATGCGAGTCTTTCATTTGAGCCCGAGCGTTCGCAGGCTTTGGGATTTGGATTTCGTGTGGGGGTATTGGGGCTGCTGCATCTTGAGATTATGAAAGAGCGGTTGCGTCGTGAGTTTGCTACCGAGGTTACCGTGACGATTCCTCAAGTTGCATACCGGGTAGTGCTTACCAATAACGAGGTTCTTATGGCGCGCAGTTCCTTAGAGCTGCCAGACCCTTCGCGCGTAAAGCACCTTGAAGAACCTTGGATCATGCTGGAAATCATTGTGCCGAGCGTGTACTTAGGGAAGATTATGGAATTGGTGACAGCATCCCGAGGAGTGTGGTACAATACCAAATTCCTCGACACGAATCGGGTGATGATGGCATTTGAGATGCCTCTCAGCAGCTTACTGAAGGATTTTTATGATAAATTGAAAAGTTGTAGTTCGGGGTATGCCAGTTTGTCGTATGAAGTATTGGAATTTCGTCCGGGTGATTTAAAACGTTTGGACATTCTTTTGGCAGATGAGGTGGTGGAGCCTTTCTCCACCATTGTTGAAGAAAGCCAGGCATACGGCATTGCTAAGCGTATGGTAGAAAAGTTAAAGGAGCTTTTACCTCGCCAACAATTTGAGGTAAAAATTCAGGCGCGCTACGGAGGGCGTATTATTGCCGCAGAGCGTATTGGGGCACGCAGGAAAGATGTGACCGGGTATTTGTATGGGGGCGATGTGACGCGGAAGAAAAAGTTGTTGGAAAAACAAAAAGAGGGGAAAAAGCGTATGGCCGCTGGGGGCCATGTGAGTGTGCCTTCGGAAACGTACTTTGAGATATTTAAAGTATCGTAACGCTATGAAGCAGCGAAAAATTATCAAAGTGGTGTGGACTATTCTGGTGTCTTTGGTCGCACTTTCCATGATTATGTGGACCTTGGCGCCGGCATTATGACCAAAGACTGGGTCATTGCGCCACAAGCTCCTCGTGAATTTACTCAAGGCTTCCCGGAAATCAGTCCGGTACTTTTGCAATTACTATGGGCTCGAGGGATACACACGCAAAGCGCCATTGATGAGTTTTTAAACCCTGATTGGGAAAAAGATATTCATGATCCGTACCTTTTTAATGACATGGAAAAAGTAGTTGGGCGTCTGAAGCGTGCCATCGGTAAGAAAGAAAAAATTGTGGTGTATGGCGATTATGATGCCGATGGCGTGCCAGGGGCAGTGATTTTAAAAAGTACGCTTGATGCGCTGGGTGCCGTGACAGGTATTTATATTCCTCACCGCGAAAAAGAAGGGTATGGCATTTCACAAGCAGCCCTCACTTATTTAGAGACCCAGAATGCTAAAGTTTTGATTACCTGTGATTGTGGTATTTCCAACCGTGATGAGGTAGAAGGTGCGGTGAAGCTGGGGATTGATGTGATTATTACTGATCATCATCGTTTACCGCCCGCTTTACCCCCGGCATTTGCCATTGTGCATCCGCTTCGAGAAGGCGAGAAGTATCCCTTTAAATACCTTACCGGTGGTGCGGTGGCGTTTAAAGTTGCGCAAGCCTTACTCAAGGGGAATGAGCACAACGTAGCGGTCGGCTTCGAGAAATGGATGCTGGATTTAGTTGCAATTTCTTTAGTGGCTGATGTAGGGAAGTTAGTGGGTGAGAACCGTACGTTGTTGAAATACGGCCTTATTGTATTGAATAAAACACGCCGCAAAGGCTTGCAGCAGATGTATCAACGCATGAGCAGCACTCCAGGCAGCATTACTACTACCACGATTGGCTGGGCTATTGCCCCGCGTATTAATGCGGCAGGGCGTATGGACCATGCCAATGTAGCGTTCCAATTATTAATTACGGAAGACGATGCAGAAGCCGCGCAACTTGCGGATGCCTTAGAGGGCGCCAATACCGATCGCCAACGCGCTACCGAAAAAGTAGTAAAAGAAGCGCTCGCACTTGCCCAGGCGCAGGGAAGTCAACCCATATACATGGTACAAGGAGAAGAGTGGAATCAAGGAGTTATTGGTATTTCTGCAAGTCGTGTGATGGAAAAAGTAGGGCGTCCGGTAGCCATTTGTGTAAAAAATGAAAAGAATGAAGTGGTGTGTTCGTTTAGAAGCCTGGATGCGTTTAATGTGGTGGAGGCATTAGACCAATGCCACGATGTGCTATTACGTTTTGGAGGGCATCCTAAGGCAGCCGGGTGTAGCCTTACTCCCCTTAATTGGGAACCTTTTTGTGCGCGCATGAAAGAATTGGCAGAACCGGCATTTACCAACGGCAGAGTTTTGTCTCAGCTTGTTTCTGACGTGGCGCTTTCTCTTGATGATATTACCTGGGACTTGTGGCGCGAGTTAGAAAAATTAAGCCCGTATGGCGAGGGGAATAAAGAGCCACGTTTTTTACTTTCGAGTATGGAAGTTACTGAGGTGAAAGGAATGGGTGCTGACGGTAAGCACTTACGTATCATGGTAAAATCTGAAACAGGGAAGGTAAAAAAATTGATTGGATTCTCTTTTGGGAATGTGGATAAACATAGTATGGATTGGGGGAAGCGCCTCACGCCGGGTACCCACATTGATGCGGTTATCGAAATTGGCGTGAATGAGTGGAATGGGAATTCGGAGTTGCAATTGAAGATTGTTGATTTAAGATTGGCGCTATGACATATATTTTATACACCGACGGTGGCAGTCGTGGCAACCCAGGCCCCGCAGCTTCTGGTGCGGTCTTGTTTATGGGATTTCAGAAAATAGGGGAATGGGGCAAGTACTTGGGAGTCGCTACCAACAATCATGCAGAATACCAAGCGCTTATTTTAGGGCTTCAAAAAGCACGGGAGCATGGGGTTACTGAGCTTGCATGCCGGCTTGATAGTGAATTATTGGTGAAGCAGATGAAACGTGAGTACCGAGTAAAGCATAAAGACCTTGCCCTTCTTTTTATGCAGGCATGGAATTTAGCAGGGCAATTTGCACGTATTTCATTTACCCATGTGCCGCGCGAAGAGAATAAAGAAGCAGACCGTGTAGTGAATGAAACTCTTGACGAAGAGCTAAGAAAATGATTAAATTATTGACAGCAATTCTTTATACAGTGTAAGGGGTGTGAATGATCGCCCGCCGTAGCTCTTTTCAGGGCGAAGGTGGGAGGAAAGTCCGGACACCGCAAAAAGGGTACCATCTAACGGATGGGCAAGCTGACAGGATAAATTCAACATAAACCTGTCTGACGGAATAGTACCACAGAGACAATACTCGTCCCGACGCAAGGTTGGGGCAAAAGGTGAAAAGTGAGGAGGTGTCGTAAGGCTACTCCTCTTATCATCCAGTAATGGGTGATGTGGGAAAACCCTACCTGGTGCAACCCCGTTTGACGGGGGCTAGAGTCTTGTTGCGAAACAAGATCAAGAGAGATGATCATACTAAACAGAATCCGGCTTATGGCACCCCTTACACCGTATGAAGAATTGCACCTAGTGTGATTCTGCTGAATCATATGCGTACCTCTCTCTTTTTTACCGTACTTAAAGTACCACTGGATTATACCATGATTGTGGCCGCAGCTCTTACGGCTTATTTTATGCGCTTTCATACTACGCTCCTGCAAGATGTAAGGCCCATAAGCTATGTGATTCCTTTGTCGCAATATGTGCAGTGGAGCTTCCTCTACGCCGCACTCTTGGTGGTGATTTTTGCCTTACTCCATTTATATTCTCTGCATCAGCGCCACCGCATATTCGATGAATTCTTTACGTTGGTGGCGGCGTCCTCCTGGGGTATTCTTGCGGGGGTATTGATTATGT
Organism: uncultured Gammaproteobacteria bacterium; assembly: GCA_964359155.1. Taxonomy (GTDB): domain Bacteria; phylum Patescibacteriota; class Patescibacteriia; order CAYHRN01; family CAYHRN01; genus CAYHRN01. The sequence continues at coordinate 6,764 of CAYHRN010000016.1, forward strand.
TCCTCACGCAGAGCATCATTGCTTCGCGTTTTATTTTAGTGGCGTTGTGGGTATTGAGTATTATATTTGTCATGACCGGGCGTACACTGGTGCGTATTGCCTCATTCATGTATCGGCGTCAAGGAAAAGGGTTAGTGAACGTTGTCATGGTGGGAAATACCCATACGGCACACCTTCTTGCACACGAGTTTACACGCCATCAGGGATGGGGGTACCGTGTTGCCGCACAGCATGTTGCGCTGAATGCCTCTTGTTTTCAAGAGCTTGTCGCGTTACATGCCAAGCAAAGAATAGACTCGGTGATGGTGCTCGATGCCACGATGGCGCGTCGTGACTTGCTGCAACTTTTAGAATTTTGTGATCAGCGCCATATTATGTTGCGGTATAGTGCCGACTTGTTTGGTGCACGTGCGCCCATGCTCGCTTCCGAAACTATTGGCGGCGTGCCGTTGCTTACCGTGAAGCGTACGCCGCTTGAAGGGTGGGGGAAGATCTTTAAGCGAGGCTTTGATATAGTGGGTTCTTTGGTGTTACTTATTATCATATCACCTGTGCTGTTACTTGTTGCTCTCGCTATTTCGCTTGATTCACGTGGGCCCATATTGTTTTCTCGTCGTGATGATGGAAGTCCTTTGCTGCGCATAGGGCAATATATGAAGCCGTTTGTGTATTATAAATTTCGTTCGATGATTGATAAAAGTGATTCACTACGGTATTCTGCGTTGAAGGATTTAAATACACGTCGCGGGCCTTTGGTAAAAATAAAAGATGATCCGCGAGTTACCCGCGTGGGGCGGTTTTTGCGGCGGTTTTCACTGGATGAATTACCTGAACTTTTTTTAGTGCTGAAAGGTGATATGTCGCTCGTAGGTCCCCGGCCGCATTTGCCCGAAGAAGTAGCAAGATATGACGAAGAGTATAAGCGATTGTTTTTGGTCAAGCCAGGAATTACCGGTATGGCACAAGTGTCTGGGCGTTCGGATTTGGATTTTAATGAAGAAGTAAAGCTCGATATTTTCTATATTGAGAATTGGTCATTTCTTGTTGATATGATTATTCTCCTCAAAACTCCCTGGGTGGTTCTGAAGGGAGTTGAGGGATAAGTATGAAAGTAGCTTTGGTTCATGATTACTTAGTCCAAGATGGAGGTGCAGAACGGGTGCTGCGGGTATTGCAAGAGCTGTACCCCGAAGCGCCTACATTTACCTTGGTGTATCGCGCCGATACCATGGGAAGATTGTTCCAAGGTAAAGATATTCGTACCTCGTTTTTGCAAAAACTTCCCTGGGGTAAGACGCATTATCAATGGTATTTGCCCCTTATGCCGCGTGCCACGGAAAGCTTGGATTTGAGTTCATGTGATGTGGTTCTTTCTAGTAGTTCTGCGTTTGCCAAGGGTATACTTACTGGTCCAGAAACACTGCACCTTTGTTATTGTCACACGCCTACGCGGTATTTATGGACCGAAAGCGCACAGTATGTGCAGGAGTTGCGATATCCTGGTTTTGTGAAAGCATGCATCCCACCGCTCCTTGCTCGTTTACGGGTGTGGGATAGGTTGGCTGCCGACCGCGTGGATGCGTTTGTTGCCAATTCGCGTAATGTAGCCTCTCGCATTACCAAGTACTATCGTCGCGAAAGTCATGTTATATATCCGCCCGTAGAAGTACAACTATTTTCTCTCAGCTCAAAACCGCCGCAACCTTATTTTCTCACCGGAGGGCGTTTGGTTTCGTATAAGCGTTTTGATCTGGTGGTTCGCGCGTTTAATGCACTCGGCATTCCATTAAAAATTTTTGGGGAAGGGCCTGAAGAAACCCATCTTAAAGCTCTCGCAAAGCCTCATATCACATTTTTAGGTAAAATAAGTGATGCAGAGCGTGCAGGCTTCTATCGCAATGCGCAAGCTTTCATCCATCCACAAGTAGAAGATTTTGGCATTACGCCCGTGGAAAGCATGGCCTCGGGTCGCCCGGTGATTGCCTATGGCAAAGGCGGTATTTTAGAAACCGTGATTCAAGGAGAAACGGGCGTAATGTTTGAAGAGCAAACATGGGAATGCTTGGCCGATACCGTGATACGCTTCCCTGAGCATCAATGGGATCCCTTACGCATCCGTGCGCATGCCATGCAGTTTAGTAAAGAGCGTTTTATGCGCGAAATGAAGACTTTTGTGGATCAAAAGTGGGAGGAGTTTAATCAGAATTCGCGAGTGGCTAGTCGCGAGTGGCTTATTTTATATGGTCATCGCCATTGATTGTCGTGCATTACAAGATCCACTGGGTGGGGGAGTTACTGAGTATACGAGGCATTTAGTAGATGCCTTACTTGTCCATGATACCAAAAACGAGTATGTGTTGTTTACGACAGGAGCAAGAGCTGTACGAGGTGGCACCTCGTACCAAGCTAGTACGAGGTGCCACCTCGTACATTTACACTATCCCAATAAGGTGCTACATTTCGCGATGCGGTTTTTAAAAGGTCCCAAGCTTGACCGTTTGCTCGAGCGTCGTATAGGGAAAAAGATAGATCTCATCCTGTTTCCCAATATCAATTTTATCAGTGTATCGTCTACATGCCATTACCTTTTGGTAGTACATGATCTTTCATTTAAATTGTTCCCAGAATTTTTTTCGCTGAAGCGTCGCATATGCCATGTTCTTGTACAGCCTCAAAAATTAATACACGGTGCGCGCACGGTGATTGCAGTGTCAGAACACACCAAGCGCGATATTATTGAGCAGTATGGGGTCTCGGAGGAGAAGATTAAGGTGGTGTATCCGGGGATTGCGGAATTAACTCCCCCTTCCCCCTCTTATGATAAGAGGGGGCTTAGGGGGAGTTATATTCTCTACCTTGGCACCCTTGAGCCGCGTAAAAATATCGAAGGGCTTATTCAGGCGTATGAGATATTTTGTAAAAAGGTACCCCCTCTCCCCAACCCCTCTCCCTCGAGGGGAGAGGGTAGGGTGAGGGTGGATTTGGTGATCGCTGGCCGCCCGGGGTGGCTGTACAAATCCATCTATCGGGCCGTGGCGCAGAGCTCTGCAAGAGATCGTATTCATCTTATTGGTCCCATTGCCGAAGAGCATAAATCAGCGCTTTTGAGGGGCGCTGCGTTATTTGTGTACCCTTCTTTTTATGAAGGTTTTGGGTTTCCGCCGCTTGAGGCCATGAGCCTTGGCGTACCCGTCATAGTCTCTGCCTCCTCCTCATTGCCCGAGGTAGTGGGTGAAGCAGCACTTTTAGTAGATCCCACCAATGTGGCGGATATTGCGGAGGGAATGCAGCGAATGGTCACGGATAAAGAATTGCGGAATGTGCTAATTGAGGAAGGTAAGATGAATGCAGCACGGTTTACATGGCAGAAATCTGCTCAGGAGTTTCTTACATTATTTTCTCGATGACATGGCCAGGTAGATTGCCTCTGTTTCTTCTGCCATTTTTTTCCAGCTAAAGTTTTGTGCCCGCATGCGGGCGTTTTTTATATGTTGTTGACGCGCCTCAACATTGGTAAGTGCTTCATGTAGTACACGGGCCATATCATGCACATCGTGGGGGTTAAAGAAAAAAGCCGTTTCGTTCCCTAACATCTCTTTCAATACGGGTATATCAGAGCAGGCCAGTGGCGCGCCATGCACGGCAGCTTCTAAGGCTGGCAAGCCAAACCCTTCGCTTAGCGCAGGGCATACTACCAGGGCTGCATGGCGATAGAGCTGTGTTAGTTCATTGTCGGTGACTTCGCCCATAAAGATAACCTCCCCTTTGTCCCCTCCTTCGTAAGGAGGGGAGGGGGGAGGTGTATTTTGCAGTTCTCTTTTGAGGCGTTCGTAAAAGTAGTCGTGTTTGCCGACCAAGATCAAGGTATAGGGGTTAGGGGGCAATGTAGTTGTGAGTATCTCAAACGCTTGCACGAGCCGTTCCAAGTTTTTATGCGGGTAGGCAGAGCCGACATAGAGAATATAACTCCCCCTAAGCCCCCTCTTATCATAAGAGGGGGAAGGGGGAGTTAATTCCGGCGCTCCTTCATAAATTACCGATGTTTTTTTGGTCATTTTTGGCATCCACACGGTGAGTTCGTCCTTCACTGCCTGACTTGGCACAATAATACGCTGAGCATTTTTCAGCGTGTGGCGGAGTAATATTTTCCACGCGGTGTATTTTAGTGTGTACAAAAGCGGCCCCAAGGTGGTGGCGCGTTGCCGGTTGGTGCGGAGAAGAATAAGGTCGTGCAGGGTCACTACATAAGGTACAGGGCAAAAGTAAGGCACATTAAAGTGTGTAAAGTGCATCAGGTCTAGGCGTGCCTTCTGAATAAGGCGCGGCATATGGAGCTGTTCTGCCACGCTATACCAGCGGAAGGGCGCAAGAATTTTCTGTACATGCGGGTGATCGGGCATGGCCTTCATGCCCTCAGCGGAAAGGAACAGCACGAATTCCCCTTGTAATTCCAGCAACTGACGTATCAGCTCCTGGACATATCGCCCAATGCCTCTTGCTTGTGCGATGCCGTACATGCGTGCGTCAATGCCAATTCTCATAGCCGCCATCGTGCGGTTACCAGGAGAAGTATTGCTAATGACGAGGCAAGCACCAATAGGCGACGAAGTATCCCCCTTGTTAGTGTTTTTAATAGTGAAGCGCGCGTGATTTCAAGCATGGCATAGTCGGTGATAGTTACGAGGCATCCTAGCAACACAAAGTGCACAGGGAGGAAGCTTATAGTCCAAAAAAGTTCTGCCGTAATAAACGATATTACGATGAGCAGGGGAAGGTTGGCGCGAAGAGGAAATTTGTTCATCCAGAATATATAGGCATGAATCATGAAGCCCACGATTGTCATCACGGGTACCAGGAAGCCGCTTGAGACCCCTAACAATGCATGTATGGCAAACAGTGCCGAGGAAGCAAAGAAAAGTGATAGTAGGGCAATGGCGCCCGTGGTGTACTCCAGAGAAAATGGGGCATAGTGTTCGTGAATCCAGATATACAGAAACAGGTGCTCAAGGTAAAGGAATATGAGAATTGCGATCCCCAGTGCAATAAAGTGAGCAGCACTGCCTTGTGATACAAACAGCAGAAAGCATGCTGCCGAGGCGATAAGCACTACAGGTGCTGCAAGAAAACGAAGTCGGCTCCATGGAGTAATAAGCCGTGTACCCATAAGAAATAGGATAGATACGCAAAGCAGAAGGAGTAATGCTGCCAGCCAGAGCACGAAAAGTTCTGGAATGAAAAAGTACAGTTCAAAAATAGTAAACAAGGCGAGGCTGGTACAAAGGGGAGTGAGACGCCTGATAATAAGCATATCGTTATTGGGGAAGCGGAGGACTGTAAAGATTATTTTTTATTTTCCATTTTTCTACATATTGCCCAATACCGGCATTATTGCTTTTGTTATTGATATGGGCCGATTTTTGTGACCACAGTATAAGGCTTTCAAAGTGTATCTTATACCTTCCTTGTATAATAATATAGCGTAGTTCATTAGCAGCAATGGCGCGACGGATGGTGCGTGGATTGATGCCAAAAAGGCGGGACGCTTCAGATATAGAAATTCTTATTGGTGAAGGCATAGATTGTCCAAACTATTGTTGACAAATAGTAACATTTAATGTATAAAATGTCTAATAAGTGTATGTCATTTTTCGCTCGATTGTCATTCCGGCGAAAGCCGGAATCCAGACCCGAATCAATCTGGATCCCGTGTCAAGCACGGGATGACAAGAATGGTATTTGGAATTTACGCGCTTTTGCGATATAGTGCTTGTAACACTTTAGCATGTATATACGTCTCTATGAATAGAGAGGGTAATTTATTGAAATTGCTGAATATACCAAAAGAGGCGCTCAAAAAGCAGCTTTTGGTATTTCAAGCAGTGCACAAACACGACCCTCGGGCATATAGTGCCTTGTATGACATGTATGTAAGCCCTTTGTATCGGTTTGTGTACTTTAAGGTAGGCAGTCGTGAGGTGGCAGAAGACTTAACTGCGAACACGTTTTTACGCGTGTGGCAGTATATCAATAACGCCGAGCGTGAAGAAGTGGAGCACTTTGAAGCACTTCTTTACCGTATCGCACGGAATGCCGTGATTGATTTTTACCGCCAACGCCAACGTGATGAAAAAGTATTTGTATCTGATACCCTAGAACAGTTAGAACCGATCCTCCAAGACTCATCTCATAAGAAATTTCCCGAGCTTAACCATGATCAACGCGCCATAGAACACCTGCTGCACGGATTAAAAGATTTGTATCGCGAAGTACTCATGCTCCGGTTTGTGGAAGATCGTTCGCTCCACGAAATTGCGGTGATTACCGGAAAGTCCCAAGGCAATATACGTGTCATTTTGCATCGAGGATTGAGTGCGTTAAAAGAAATTATTGAGCAAGGTAATGCCCCCGAAGTAAAGCTTGCAATAGTCAAATAACATATGACCCCACGCGACCTTATTAAACATCTTAAATCATTGCAGCATGTGCACCCCTCGCGCGCGTGGCAAGAGCGCACCAAGGCTGCGCTTATTACCCGTATGGCAGCAACTCAAGAACCCCTCCAGGTGCCTTCTTTTATGTGGTACGATGTATTTCGTTTTGCCACCACATTTAAAACCGTACGCGTGCTGGTAAGCCAAGCAACTATTGTGGCCGTGGTGGCTGGCAGCGTATTGGGTGGGGGTATTGCCAATTCATTTGCCGAAGATAGTTTGCCCGGCGATGCATTATATTCTGTGAAAAAGGCCTTTGAGCAAGCCAATATTGTCTTCACTTCGGGTACGGAAAATAAGGTAAAAGCACAAAGCAAGTTGGCAGAGAAGCGATTGCAAGAAGTGAAAAAGGTTACCAAAAAGCACGCAGTCAAAAAGACACCTGCAGTAGCACCTGCAGTAGTTGCTCAGACTATTCAGGAATTTAAAGATCAAGTAAAGGTGGTCGAAAAAGGCTTAGAGCAAGTGAAGCAAGAAGTGGCAGCACCACAAGCTGCAGAAACTGCCAAAGAAGTGGGGGAGAATGTGAAAGAATTACAAAAAACTCTTGAGCAAGCCAAAGAAGGGGCCACGCAAGAAGTAAAGCAAGATTTACAAAAAGCAGAAGTAGCTGTGTCTGATACGGCCACTAAGGCGCTGGAAGTATTAGTAGAGAAGCAGCCGCAAGCTCCGGAAATAGTTTCAAAAGAAGAAGTCGCAACCTTAGTACAAGACAAAATAATTACCACTCAAGCCAAGTTAGAAGCAGCCGTGGTGGTCAGTGATGCTACTGATAAGGCCGATAAAGATGCAGGAAACCCTGCACAACCATCTCCTATTAATGATACGTGTAAAGAAGCCGCAGCAAAGGCTGTTCCACAAGCTGCGGGATCCACCTCTCCAGGGTCTCACCCTGCTGAGCAGCAGGGTGAGACCCTGCCAGGGCAACCCGTACCCGCCCCCGTCTCCTGCGCTCAAGAAAAGTTGGATGACGCGCAAAAAAGTCTTGAGGGTAATGATCTTTCTAAGGCTTTGGAAAGTACGAAAGAAGCCGATAAAATTGTACAAGCCGTGGTGGATAAGCAAGGCTCATCCGTACCTGTCCCTGAACCCTCTGTCATTCCCACCCCCGTTGTCATTCCGGCGAACGCCGGAATCCAGACCCTTCCCGTACCCGCACCTGTCCCTGTACCCCAAGCCCCGTAACAATCCGCCTCCGTATTCGTCTTAATGTATATACCCTATGCCTACCAATCAAGATAAAATTTTTACTGCGACTGATGTCATGGCGCTTCAGGAAGAGCTTGGCAAAGGTATTAAGGTGATTGGCGAGCAATACAAGAGTATTCAAGAGCACCTTACTTCCATTGATAAAAAAATTGAAGTACTGCCCGATATCCAGCACGATATTGCAATCATGAAATCTGATATTCGCGATATTCTAGAGAAGAAGGCCGACAAGAAAGAACTACAAGTTGTCAAAGAGCGCGTGACCGTTCTTGAACACAAATTTTCCCCCGCCTAGGTTTTTGTCCTCACCCCTCGTACTAGTCGTTAGCCACTAGGGTCTAGCCACTAGCACAAGAGGCGAGTACAGATTCGAAACCTGTAGCTCGGTTATAAATTAAGTCAACCCATGCTTGCCATGGCGCCCGCGTACTCTTGAACGAGCCGGAGCCGGCTATGGATAAGCCAAGTAACATAAAAGGTCGACCTTCCTGTAGTAGGTCAACAGGGGTGAACTCTTTTTAATAAAGAGCCACCTAAAATCAATCTATAAATAATAATTTACTTATGAACGATGTTTTAAGTTTTAGTAAGAAATCCCTTACCTATGCCGTGGTAGTTTCTACCATTGCCTGGTCTTT
>CAYHRN010000017.1:0-15053 GCA_964359155.1 uncultured Gammaproteobacteria bacterium
ACGAAACATTACATGCTTTTGCCCCGACTGTTTAAGAATCTTTAAGGTATTCAAAAGCTTTACCCGCTGACGGTTATTGGCACCTCGCACCACATCTTCTAAAAGAAGGTGCGGCCAAAAGTACATAGGGTATTTGTGCTTCAATTGGTTCCAGGGGCTTTGCTCGTTCCGGAAAGGCTGCCACATAGGCACTATCATGTCTTGGTCGCGCTGAATAATAAGCCTGTACCCTACCCCTGCCTGATCCAGCCATCCATTCACGCGCGCAATGGTTTGTTGACTCACCTTTAATTCATTGCGGATTTTCTCATACGTATACCCCTTCACCAATAGTTTTGCAATTTTCAAACGCTTTGCCACCATTTCTAATTCTTGCTTGGAAAACAAATCGATCAACAAATTTGCTGCCTCTTCCAGGCTTTTGACTACCACCAGGGCATGACAAAGCTCCAGCAACACCTTTTGGTGTTCTTCGTTCCCAAGCCTATGTTGCTTTTCGAATTTGGCCATAGTAAATTCTGATGATGTGCAATGGAAACTTCGTATTCATGATGCTACCACTAATGCGACATAAACTCCAATACTGGGAAGTATTGGAGTAAGCGTACAATCAAAGATAATAAGAACAATAAATAAAATTGAGTAACCATACCAAAGGAATGCCTGATTAATTATCAGGCATTCCTTTGGTATTTAAAAGAATCCTATAAATTCTAAAGTTTCTGGTAGGCGCCTTTCTTACTATCCCAAAGTAGACCCAAGGGCTTTACGAGTGCATCCATGTTGCCCTGCTCTTCGGCATTGCCTATACCATTGCGTACCTTAGAAAATACCGCTACAAAGGGAATAACTTCTTTTTCAACAGAAGAATCCTTCACCACAGCGATAAAATTGAGTGTTTTCAAAGCCTCTGCTAGACCCTTCATTTCCTGGGCTTGCAGTGCAATACCCATTTGAGCTACAAAGGCTCCTTCTAACACGTCAATCTGCTTCTCGATGCTTGGTTGCTCCTTTCTCCATGAACCCTCAGCGCCTACAGGGGTTCCTTGCTCTACACTTTGTGCCCACCTACGAACACCATCTTTAATTTGTTGCTCTCGGGAACGTGTCTCATTATGAAGCTGTCCTCCACTATAATACCCATCAGTAGAAGCATGGTATTGTCTTTGTAAAGTTATACGACTCGCAGCCTTGGCCATGTATTCTGCTTTACTGAGTATCCTCTTTCGCTTCTCATCCATAGGAACACCGGAAGCGAGGATAGTTGTTATTTCTTTACCACCAATTTCCTGTAATATACCATTCACCACATCTAGCTTTTCATTCTGCTCCATAGCCTCAAGCCCCCCACGACCCTCTGCCTTCTGAATTGGATGCACCACCAAATCCTTCATGGCCTGCTCGCGCAACAATTCTAAACCGCGAGCCTCTTCTTGCTTTGCAATTTCTTCATGGGGGGAGAGCGTATCGACAGACATATAAATGATTTTTATTTTACATTTGTATGCCTTTAGTGTACCCCCCCCAAGGGATGGTGTCAAATTGCAAAATAGGGCAAGAGGGTGCATATGAAAAGATCCCATCTCCTGCAGGAGATGGGATCTTGAAGGAAAAGAGGAACGGGAAGGGGTTAATGTTATGAGGTTCCACCTCCTAAAGGAGGAGGAACCTCAATCCAACACCTGTTTCAAATACTTGCCTGTAAGGGAGTTTTTGTTTTTCATCACCTCTTCCGGAGTGCCCACTGCCACCACTTTGCCGCCGTGCTTACCGCCCCCAGGACCAAGGTCAATAATATAGTCGGCGCATTTAATGACGTCTAAATTATGTTCAATTACCATCACGGTGTTACCCGTGCTCACAAGGCGCTGCAAAATTTCCATAAGCTTGCGCACGTCTTCAAAATGAAGGCCCACGGTGGGCTCATCGAAAAGGTATAAGGTGCGGGCACGGGCAGGGCTTGCGAGCTCGGCACCCAGCTTAATACGCTGGGCCTCACCCCCCGAAAGCGTGGGCGCAGTTTGGCCAATTTCTAAATAGCCCAAGCCTACTTCTTCCAGTACTTTCAACTTGTCCGCGATATAATACACATCACTAAAAAATTCCCGTGCCTCGCTTATCGTCATTTTCAAAATTTCGTAAATATTTTTACCCTTGTACAGCACCTCCAAGGTTTCGGCATCAAACCGTTTACCATTACAGATATCGCAGTTTACCCACACGGTGGGCAAAAAATGCATTTCTACTTGCTGGTAGCCATAGCCTTGACATGCCTCGCACCGCCCACCTTTACCGCCCTTGGAAATAGAAGCCACATTAAAACTAAAACGACTAGCCCCGTAGCCACGCTTGCGCGCTTCTTCAGTCATGGAAAAAAGGTCTCGAATATGCGCCCAAAACCCCACATACGTAGCCGGATTACTGCGCGGCGTGCGGCCTATAGGGCTTTGATCAATCACCAATACCCGGCCTACATATTCAGATCCAAAAATATCTTTGTGGCCCGTGGGCTGCGCCTGTACACCGAATAACTTATGTTCCAACCCCTTATGCAACACATCATACAATAAGGTACTTTTTCCTGAACCCGAAACCACGGTAAGGCATACCAAGCGTCGTAGCGGAATTTCAAGCGTAAGATGTTTGAGATTGTTCGCATGAGCGTCGATGATTTTCAAGTGTTCACGCGTGTTGATGCGGCGGTCGGTGGGTACGGGGATTTCGCGAAGACCCGTGAGATAATCAAGGGTGAGAGAGTTAGTAGTTGATAGTTCATGGTTCGTAGCCTTTTGAACTTTGGATTTTGAACTTGATTTGAAATTTGAACTTTGGATTTTGGCATTTTTAATAAGCTCCCTTGTCTCCCCTATTGCCACCACCTCACCCCCATGTTTGCCGGCCAATGGGCCAATGTCTACCAAAAAATCAGAAAGTTCAATGGTAGCCCTGTCATGCTCCACTACAATCACCGTATTTTGTAAGTCACGAAGTTCCAACAGCGTAGCAAGTAATTTGTCATTATCAGCAGGGTGAAGGCCAATCGTTGGTTCGTCAAGCACATACAAGGTGCCAGTTAAACGACTACCAAGTTGTGAAGCAAGGCGAATGCGCTGGGCTTCACCACCCGAGAGCGTACCCATTTTACGGTCGAGGGTTAAATAGGTAAGCCCCACTTCTTGCAAAAATGTAAGACGATTGATAATTTCCTTTAGCACGGGCTCAGCAATTTTTGCCGCAGCCCCCTTCAACGGCAAATCCTTAAAAAAATCAAAAGCCTCATCAATCGTGTACGCGCACACCTGGGCAATATGTTTGCCCTCTACCTTGATTGCCAAAGCTTCAGGTCGTAACCTCTGCCCTTTGCACACTTCACAAGGTGTTTCAGAAAAAAAATCTTGCAAACCAATACCATGGCATGCAGGGCATGCACCTTGCGGGCTATTGAACGAAAAAAGGCGCGGTTCTATTTCAGGGAATGAAAACCCATCATGCGGGCAGGCAAAGGAAGAGGAAAAAGTGTCCTCGGGATTAACCTCACCTAACCTCTCCTTCGTAAGGAGAGGAACCTGATGCTCATACAGCACCGTCACAAGCCCATTTGCTTTTTGCAACGCGCCTTCTACTGCCTCTTGCAAACGCAGCTTCTCTTCATGAGAAGCATGGTCTAATTCAACTTTTGCAATACGGTCTATCACGACTTCAATGGTATGGCTTTTGTAGCGGCTCAACACAATTTGATCGGAAAGTTTTTGAAATGCGCCATCCACCCGCACTTCACTATACCCTTTGCTATACAAATCATACAGCATTTGGTAATACTCACCCTTGCGGCTACGGACGACCGGCGCCAGAATTACCACACTGTCATTCTTAGATAATTTTTCTTCAATACGCGCGCCAATCAGCGCCATGATTTCTTGCACCGTAAGTTTTTGAATTTTGGTGCCACAATTTACACAATAGGGCGTGCCCACGCGCGCGTAGAGCACGCGCAAGTAATCGTAAATTTCTGTGGCCGTGGCCACCGTAGACCGTGGATTATGCGACGTGGTTTTTTGATCTATCGAAATAGCCGGGCTTAAACCATCTATTTCGTCGACATCGGGCTTATCCATTTTTGCTAAAAATTGCCGCGCATATGCAGAAAGTGATTCCACATACCGGCGTTGCCCTTCGGCAAAAATAGTATCAAATGCCAAGCTACTCTTGCCCGAGCCTGATACGCCCGTAAAGACCACCAGCTTGCCCCTTGGAATTTCCAGGCTAATATTTTTTAAATTATGCTCACGGGCACCCTTGATACGAATGACATCCATATTATGCTTTATTTTTTAATACGGTAATCTCATCTCTTAAAAGCGCTGCATACTCGAAATCCAACTTTTTAGCAGCTTCTTTCATTTCGCGCTCCTTTTCTTGAATGATGTCGGGCAAGGCACGAGGATCGGCCTGCAATTCAGCATCGATCATGCCTTGCACACGCGCCTTCCGCCCTGCGCCTTGTTCTTTTTTATTCTTACCCTTCACATCTGCAATCCCCCATTCACTCAACGCATCACCAATTTCTTTTTGAATGGTAATGGGCGTAATGCCGTGAGTTTTATTGTACGCGAGCTGAACCTTACGCCTGCGTGCAGTCTCACTGATGGCGCGCTTCATAGAACCCGTGATGCTATCGCCATACAAAATAACGCTTCCTGCGGCATGGCGCGCCGCACGGCCAATGGTTTGCACTAATGAGGTTTCACTACGCAAAAATCCTTCTTTATCCGCATCAAGGATAAGCACCAATGACACTTCTGGCAAATCCAGCCCTTCCCGCAATAAGTTCACGCCCACCAATATATCAAAAATACCCTTACGAAAATCCGTAAGGATTTGAATACGGTCGAGCGTTTCTATATCAGAATGTAAAAATTTTGCCTTCATCTTCCGTTCTACCAACGCATCACTTAAATCTTCTGCCATTTTTTTAGTAAGGGTGGTTACCAGTACACGTTCGTTGCGAGAAGTGCGTTCGTTGATACGAGTGAGAACGTCGGCGAGATATGTGCCGCCTTGTGGTGTCATGGGAATAACGGTCACTTCCGGATCTACCAGCCCCGTAGGGCGAATAATTTGCTCCACAACGGCGCTGCTTTTTTCTTTTTCATACGGCCCTGGGGTGGCGGTCGTAAACAATGTCTGCGGCATACGCGCTTCGATTTCTTCAAAACTCAAGGGTCGATTATCAATGGCCGAAGGCAACCTGAACCCAAACTCGATTAAATTTTTCTTACGCGCACGGTCACCATGTAACATGCCCCCCATCTGGGGCACGGTCATATGGCTTTCATCCAGTACTAGTAACCAATCAGTACCAAACGTGGTCTTAAAATAATCGATCAAACTCCATGCGGGTTCGCCGGGCAAACGCCCATCAAAATACCGCGAATAATTTTCTATACCATGACAGTAGCCAAATTGTTTTATCATATTCAAGTCCAGCTTAGTGCGCCGCGCAATGCGTTCGGCCTCAAGCGGTTTCTCGGCCTTTTTGAAATAGGCAACTTGTTCTTTCATTTCTTCGCTGATTGATTTCATGGCTTGCTCTTTCATGGGCTCGGGAGTTACATAATGCTTGGCCGGAAATACGAGCAACTCTTCGGGTTCCAAAATTACTTCGCGGCTTACCGGATGCAACATGGCTACATGACTTATTTTTTGATCTTCCAGGGTGATGGTATACAAAATTTCTCCAGCAATCGGGCTTATTTCAATGCGGTTGCCCCGCACACGAAATTTACCACGTTCTAAATCTGCGGGCGTACGCTCGTACTGTAATTTCACTAATGCTGAAAGTAAGCTCCCTCGAGTAAGTATTTGCCCTTTGTGGAGTCGAAGGGCTTGCTCTTCATAGGTTTTAGGAGAACCAATATTATAAATGCACGAAACCGACGCCACAATGATCACGTCTTTGCGCGTAAGAATGGCAGCAGTGGCCGCATGACGCAGCCTATCCAGCTCATCGTTCACCATGGCTTCTTTGCCAATATAGGTGTCAGAAGTGGGTAAATATGCCTCGGGCTGATAATAGTCGTAGTAGGAAACAAAATAGTGCACGGCATTACGCGGGAAAAATGTTTTGTATTCAAAATATAATTGCGCGGCCAAAGTTTTGTTGTGCGCAATCACGAGCGTTGGTCTTTGCACGCGCTCGATAATATTGGCCACGGTAAATGTTTTGCCGCTGCCAGTAACCCCCAGGAGCGTTTGAGCATGTAAACCGCCCTTGATGCCCTTAAGTAATTCCTCAATGGCCTTGGGTTGATCCCCTGCAGGCTCGTACGGTGCTTGAAGTTTGAATTGATTCATAACGAAACTTGCCTCCGCCTTGCTCTAAGGGGAGGGTAGACGAACTTTTACTATGTTGGCTTAGTCTATCACGCGCAAAAAGGAAGTCAACGCACGCGACACGTGCATTGGAACGTGCATCCTATCTGTACTTTTTGACGGATTTTAATGACTCGGTGCTTTCTGTATAACTAACTGGTTTGGGTGGGCGCGGAGGGGCAGGAATATCGACAAGACGCACACAAGGCCTTTGTCGGCTAAGCTTTGTCAGTAAAAGAGTATATGAAAACAGATCTTCAATATAGTTGTCGATCATTCTTAATTGCGTCATTGCTCGGTTTACCAATGCATTCATCTCTTCTCCAATGCTGCCAGCTGCCCGTGCTCTGTCCACCTCTTTCACAACTTCCTTCAACGCTTCGCTTTCTTTTCCTAAAATTTCCAGCCACTTGCTTCGTTCCTGTACGGCATAATCGTAAAAACCCTTAATCACTGCCATGATTTGGGGACAAGGATCGGCCGATGGACCAGAATAGACCACATTTTCTGGCCCGAATGGTACTTCCCTGCCCATGTACTTTACCGCTATGGAGTATGCGCCGGTTAGAGGTGTTAAGAGACTAAACGTAATCGGCGTGCTGCCAGAACGAACAATATTCATGGTGTTAATATGTGCCAAAGACACGCCCGCAGCATTCACAAGTTCAGCAGAAAAGGTGCCCGCAGTAAGGGGGGTGCGGCTTACCACTACCCCATTGATTTTTTTGACGTTCCAAAGCTTCGCCACATAAGATAATTGAGTTTGGCCCGTGCCAGTGCCCGTAGTAGCAATATTTTTAGCCTTATTCTTGGAAGGGAGACTCCCCACGTTCTTTTTCTTGAACTCAGAATGTGAACTAAGAAACTCATCATTGTAGGCACTGAATTCTTCAGAAGTCATTTTGGTGATTTCCTTAGGGGGTTGGGTCTGAGAAAACACGGGGACACCACTCACGGCATATATACTTACTATAACCGCCCCCAAAAGAATAATTCGCTTATACATACATCTTGTAATTTATTAATGGATCATCAGAAAGCTTAAAATGGATACACTATGAACCTCCAGAAGCAAAGTCTTGCATCTTCATAAAACCATCTAATATTCTCTTGCAGAAATCACCACCCGTGAGTATTTTCCCAGTGAGGCGTTGACCATTAAAAATTTTCTGTATTTTCCCCTTCATCTTTTCAACGTCATTCCATGGCCACTCGTAGGAAGGACACATGACAATATCTTTATACGCATTATTTAGTGCATGAAGGTCTAATGATGGTTCATTGCTGATTTGCTGTAACTCAAATCTGCAATCCTCCGCATACCAAGGCATAGGAAATCTTAAATACTCAACAACTATTTTATTATCAAATCCTTTGCGTGATTCTAGACGTTTTTCAATACTAAATTTTTTCTCTGATATTTCTTTCTTGAGAGCATCTCTTTTCGGTCCACTTTTTTCAGAACCACTAATGTAGCTACGAAATTCCGATTTCATCTTATCGTGAAATTCCTCTACCTTTTCGAGCTTAACTTTCTCCCACTCTGCCATTTGATCCGCAATGGCTTTCTCGGGGAGAGGTGGTGGCGAAAAAAGAAGCCGAGAAGGAGTACTTAGTGTCATCACAATCCCCTTCAAGGGGGCATTGAGGGTAATAGAAGATGCGGTACATCCATGCATAATAAGCGACATGCCATTTTTGGTAATACTCTGGAGATATGCAACGCCTGCTCCTTTCTTAAAAGCAACGCGATACTCATCCTTGCCTTGCTGCACCACCAAGGGCACCACATTACCTACGGGTGCCTGGGCCAGTTGCGCAACTTTTCCTTTATCAAGAGGCAATCGCACACGACCCTGATCGCCAATAAGTTTCTTGGTAGAAAGAATGCTCAAGTAGGATGCAGTAAGCATTTGCGGCAAAAGAATTTCATGCTGCTTAAGCGCAATAATATCAGGAACTTTTTGAAATACCGTGCGCGCTTGAACACTCAAACGACTCTCGTCCTGCTTATACTTTTCCGCAAGCGCCACAATAGCTTGCTTGATTTCTTCTAACACCTTATCTTCATTGCGGTAGTTATCTTGCGTATTCATGGCGCGTGCTTGAGCTAACATATCAGCAACACCAGGAATCCAAGGTTCAAGGTAACTCATAGGGTATGCAAGACATGCTAAAATATACCCATCTTCTGCCTTAAGCTCTTGTTGTAATTTCTTAAGAGCATCTTCATTAGTACGATCAATACGGTCTACTGCTCCTGCAAAATGTGTAATGCGTTTTTCTATAGTCTCAATGCCCATGCATTGTTGCCATAAATCTCCAGGACGCATATACCCATCATTGGTTTGAGCAACTACAAAAGCAGGAGAGGTGATAAACAAAACGAAAACAAAAAGATATTTACGCAAATTCATATCTTGATCTTACGTACAGTATACCACTATTTCAAAATCTCCTCCCCTATCCGCCATACGTCACCGGCGCCGAGAGTGAGGAGGATGGTAGGAACACCCTCACCCCCCGACCCTGGTCGGGGGCCTCTCCCGTCAAGGGAGAGGCGTGGGAAAGAAGAAAAATAAGAAACTTTGGGGTGATATTTTTGAGTCTCACGAAGCAGATCTTCGCTACTTACCCCGCCGGCAGTTTCACGCGCAGAGGCATAAATAGGAAGCAGGATAACCTCTGAAGCATCACCAAAAGCTTGTGCGAATTCAGTAAGGAATGCTTTGGTGCGCGAATACGTATGGGGTTGGAATATGGCTACTATGTGTTCGTTCGGATACATCTGCCGCATGGCCGCAAGAGTAGCCCGAATCTCCGCAGGGGTATGGGCATAGTCGTCGTACACTTTGATGCCCCCCTTCTCGCCTTTATACTCCATCCTACGCTTGGTACTTTCAAAACTGGCTAAAGTTTTTTGAAGCGATTTCACCGGCACATCATAATGCAAGCTCATACCAATTACGGCCAAACTATTTAATACATTGTGCCGCCCTGGTAATGGCAGTACAAAATCACCTATTTTTTTGCCCCTTAGGGCAACTGTAAAACACTGCTTACCTTTTTTATACTCATACGAAGTAAGGCCTAAGCCTTTTTCAGCTGCATACCACCCATAGCGCAGTACCGGCGCATGCGAGAGTAACATTGCCTTATTTACATTTTTATCGTCCCCACATGCCACCACAATGCCGTGGGGCGGTACACGGGTAATAAAATCCTCAAATACATTTTGATACGCTTGGGCAGTAGGGAAATAATCTGGGTGATCCCAATCAATGGCGGTCAGAATAAGGGCCTGGGGACTATAATAGGTAAATTTATTCTGATATTCATCGGCCTCAATAATCACATGGGGCCCATGCCCTGCTAATGCATTGCCTTTCAGTTGCGGCACCTGTGAGCCCACTACCACCGTGGGGTCAAAAAGGGCATCACGAAATACAAGCCCGAGGAGTGCAGAGGTCGTGGTTTTGCCATGGCTTCCTGCCACCGCAATGCCCTCTTTGCCTTCTAAAAGCCTTCCCAAAGCTTGAGGGTAAGAAATAAGTAGCACATTAAGGCGTGCGGCTTCGGTAATTTCTATATTCTCCTTAGTATACGCAGTAGAAAAAATAATCGCATCAAAATTTTTGTGCACATGAGAAGCAGCAAAACCCTCATACACGGTAATGCCTTCTTGCTTCAAGGTTGCTTCCGTAAAAAAATGTTCGCTGGTATCAGAACCCGTCACAGCGATCCCTTGTGCCACCAAAATTTGCGCCAAGGCAGTCATGCCTACTCCTTTAATCCCCACCATGTGTACACAACGCCCAAAAAGCATAAAATAATTTTCAGTTTTCAATTTTCAATAAGTTTTCAATGTTGCAATGATTCATTGAAAATTTAATGAAAACTGGAAATTGATAATTGAAAACTACTCTCAGTGAAGCTTTATTCTCACAAAAGATGCGAATACGTTTACCAACATTCTTATACGCGCCTGAAACCCTGCAACTAATCCCATCTTCTTCTCTTTAAGCACATGTTGCAAGTGGGGTAATGGCACCAAGGTAACCTGCAGCTTGTGTACACGACAATATTCATTTAATGCTACTTCCACACCATACTGTGCCATATGGTTGGTGGGTACAGCTTCATACCAGCTCCTAAGAAGCGCACGTTGCCCGGTGAGCATGGGCCAAGGAAGTTTGTGATGACGCATCCATAGCGTTGCACGAGTGATCATGTTGCCACGATCAATAATCCCCAGCGACATGGAGGCACCGCCCCTCACTACAGATGCAATCAAATCCCGCACATGGCCGAGGGTGAGCCCCACCAAATCCGCATCTAAAAAAAGCAGCACAGGAGCAGACGTAGCCTGTACGCCGGCAATCAATGCGGCGCCCTTACCACGATTCTCTAGAGCGTCAATAACTTTCACGGGAAATGCATGCGCAATTTCTGAGGTGCGGTCGGTGGAACCATCGTTCACGACCACTATTTCATGAATACCACACGCCACAAGCACCCCAAGAATAGACCCAAGGGTGTTTTGCTCATTCAAGGCAGGAATAATCGCCGCAACAGCAGCCATATGCATTGCAAAGAATACGCGCCTACCTTACCACAATCCCTTTACCCTTCGCAAATGGATCATCTTCAAGGCGCGAAGTAATAAGCCCTTGCTGAATCTTGATACTTCCGAGGGTTGCGGCATCTTGTGCAGAAAGAGTAGCAGACTCAAGAATATGAAGGACCTTGTCGGCTTCTTGTGAACTAGGGGTAACCGACACGTCAATAAACCCCTGAATCTTACTTACCGAAGGAGGAAACCTATTTAATGACCACACCACACTCCGCCGCTCTGCGTCCTCATGCATATCGCCTGCTTCCATATTCATAGAGACCACGCGTACCGATGGAGACCCTAATGAAAGGTCAAGAGTAAGTGAAGTAAGTTCATGCAGACTATTGGTGATATGCACCGGGATGCGCACCCTTGTTGTCTCACCCACTTTGAATGGCACAGGACCTTCTCCCAGTGGCACATGATTGTCATCAAAATATCGGGCCGTAAGGCTAAGGGCAAGGTTCGAATTTAGGGAAATGGTTACAGGACTACTTACCATGGTTGCTTCCTCTGTGCCGTCAAGGTACGTGATGGTGGCGGTACTCGAAAGTGATGGCACGGTACCCTGAGGAACATCAAGGGGCGATGCAGAAGTACTGCGCGGCACAGTAAAGGCAAACGCAACCTTAGCCCCAGCTTTTACAAGCGTAAAAGGCGCAAATCTTGATGCACTTACCACAAAATGAGTAATTGCGCCATCAGTTTGACTTGCAGATACCGGCTCCACAGGCACATCACTTTTTATTTTGCTCCAATCAAGAATATTTCCTGGGCGTTCATTCACTTCCATTTGCAGGGTAATATGTTTCATATCATGATCTAAAGGATTGGTGATGGTTACCACCACATCTAATGGATCAACAAAAGCCATAGTGCCTTGGGTAGTGCTCCCATGAATGCGGATATCAATATTCCCCTGGGGAATAGAGCTTCCTAATACTACGGTATGTTCTTCAAGAGTAATAAGTTCATTCCCTGAAGTAGTGCCCACCGTTACTTTCATGGATGCAGGGAGTACAAAGGAAGAGGGTATATCCAATGTCGCCGTGCCCTCCCACGAAGCACCATCAGGAATAGTATCAATACGCCATAAAAAATAACCCGGAGATGCCTCCACAAGAGTAGGGTCTGAAGTGGCTAAGGGCACGCCTTGAGGGAGTGCTATCATAACACCCATATTGGGTAGGATATGGCGCGTGGTATTACGTATACGCACATTGAAAGAATAGGGCTTACCCGGCATTGCATGTTGAGGTGTATTCACGCTAGTAATAAATGCAGGGGATGTCACGGTAGCCGTGACAAAACGAGATTTACGAAATTCTGCCCCAAAGCCTGCGGGCGTAAATACAAGCATTGCACGCCATGTACCCACACTCCCCTCCTGACGCAACATAATACCCGTAAGCGAAGTTTCACCCTTCGCATAGGGGACAAGGGTACCTAAAGAAAATGACCAACTTACACCTGTATGCGGTTCATCTGGCACAAAGCCCACGGGGGGTGTAAGTTCAAGCACCGCATTATGTAACGCAAGTGCGCCTCGATTTTCATAATGCACCACGGTGGTAAGTGGCGCTCCAGAGGCAAGAGAGGTGGGTGTGGTGAGGGTAAGATCAACCATTTCCTCACCAAATTTAATGTCGGGATTATACACAAAAAAATAAAACCCCATGGCAGTGATGGTGCCCAGCAACAGGACCATAGAAAAAAATGCCATGGCAAGCTTGCGCGAAAGTGAAGAACGACGAGCATGACGTGGTGCATGTTGCAAACCCCTTGCCCCACGTTCATACACATCACGGAACACCTGAAAGGGCTCAGGTGAGGCTTCTTCAGGAATAGGTAATAATTGCTTTTTGGTAAAAGGTGAACGCGCCATAGGTTATGGTGCACGTAATACTACTTCCTGTATCATATCCTCATTCACGACTCCTTGCCAAGTGACTCTGGAAGCCGTGACGGTTGCATCTTCTGGCATCGCGCTTGAAGCATGCCAAGAGGGCGCAAGAGTAAGAATATTCGTAAAAGGCAGTGGCAATGTCCCTGGCTGCTTTTGCAGAAAAAAACGATACATGGGGCGCACCAACGACAACGCAAGTGCAGGTGCGGGCACGCTATAGCGTAGGGTGAGAGTCTTCTGCTCTCCAGGGTCAAGTATGGTCCATACGCCAAACACCGTGCGATTAAATTCTTCCGCGATGTGTGCACCCTCAGAGCTCTTTTCAGTGATCACGCGCTCAAGGCGTACGAGATCTTTATCAAGAATGGCCAAAGGATCTGGAGTTTCAAATAATGCCGTAGGCTCGCTTGAAAATCCCGACATACCTTTGAGAGTTGCCCCCAACGGCACATAAAAACGAAAATACGTGTAATTGCGCACACCGGTAAACTTCACCCCCTTTACTCCTTCATGGGAGCGCTCCAGGGTAAGCTCTGCATTAATGCTGCCATCAGCATTCAATGTTGCGTGCCGTGTAAGAGAAGTCTTAATCACACGATCTGTTTTTGAGCCCCGAATATTTGCCCCCACCACAAAAAGGTAATCACCAAAAGTATTCTCGATACGGCCCGACGCCCCCATATCTTCAATCACCTTTTGCACCACAGGACGCGTGGCATAAAAAAGTAAATGCTTAGAGCTTATCGCAGCAATAAATGCACCCGCTACGCTGGCCAAATCTTTACCCTGAAGAGTTGCGATACGATCCAGTACCACGGGCGTAACCTTGGCTAAAAACTCCTTAGGCGTTTTGGTTTCATGGGGCTGGCCCGAGGTTAATTCTTGAATGGTGCTGACAGCGTTTTCTGCACTGAGAGTAGTGTGCATGGGCCCAATAGGTCCTATGGGGCCTAGAACTCGCAGCACCTCTTCAAACACATGGGGGGTAAACGTGATAATGCCATCCAGCGGTGGCCATCCACTTTGATTCCAAAACCACAATACTTTTTGCGCCGAAGTAGGAAAATCCGGGAACCAATTCGCATCTTGGATATTCCAATTCGCATTCACCAACCACAATGGACGTGGCGCCATCACGCCTGCATGAATTTGCCCTGCCACATCATAGATACCACCCTTGGGCACTTCCAAATGCGTAATACGCCCATGCGAAACTTCGATCATGGCCAAGCTTCCCATAAATCCACCCGTAGGCCGTAACTCAGCATTATTTTGAAATACCACGGCATAGCGTTGAGGAGCAACCGCACCCAATGCTTCACTCAATGCATGCAACAGGGTGATACTTTCTTGAGTTGCCTTACGAAAATCTGCAATGTGTAAAGGTAAACTTACAAAATCCTCCCGCAGAGCATCTGGCAAAAACTGTGCATCAATGCGCGCAAGAGTTCCCTGCAGTTGGTCCCCCACAGGTAGCATCTTCTGGACCACGCTTTCAGTTTGATGCAATACCATGTCACGATCGCGTGCATTCAAAAATGATGTGGCACGTGACATTGCATCGGCACTTAAGGTGGCGAGTTGCGTAAAGCTTTTCCCTGCTTGAAGAAGGGCGCGAGCGGTGGTGAGTTTCGCACGATACAGCGGGAATAATCCCACCACACGTTCCCATGGTTGCACCGTGCGCTCCAGAGTGTTCCCCGCTTCTTCCAGCGCGCGACTCGTGCGCGCAAACTCTTCATGTGCAGCTAAAAAATTGGTACGCGATATAGCGAGCATACCCCCTGACAAAGCACCTAAGGCCTCTTCACCTTGTGCAACCAGCTCTTGCTTGGTGCTCTGCACATAGCCTTTGAGTATTCGTATACCCTGCACGAAGGCCAAGGGCAATAAGAGTACCAGCAGCAGCACAATAAACGCACCAAGGGCGCGCAAAGGAGCATGCGAACCTTTTTTACGAAGCAACGCTGAAGTAAGATTAATACTACGAGGAGGAAGAAATGTCATAAATTACCTCACCACAGCTCGTATACGTGTGAGCTGCATCATATGTCCTGGAATCGTTACGTGGCGCAACATATCATCGGCCTGCAAGGTAAGCTCATGCGCCAAGGCAGAGCTTTGCACCTCTACTACTAAGGTGCCTGCCTCTACATTGCG
>CAYHRN010000018.1:0-14692 GCA_964359155.1 uncultured Gammaproteobacteria bacterium
GGTTATTTTCGTGAAGGGTCGGTTGATGTATTTTGTGATTTAGTATTTTGTCATTCAGGAGTAGGCCGGAATCCATGCCCGTATTAATTCGGGTTAACCTGGATTCCCGTTTTCACGGGAATGACATCGAGTTTATGCGTATTGATGAGATTCATAACCCTCAAGTTTGGGATCAATTCATCCAAGCCCATGCACTCGATGGTGGGTTTTTGCAAAGCTGGGCGTGGGGAGATTTCCAGAAATCCATGGGGCGTAGTGTGGTACGATTGGGAATATATGCAAAAGAGGGAGAGGATGTGCAGGCCGTGGTGGTTATGGTGCGGCACGCCTTGCCTTTGGGCTTTTCATATTGGTATAGCCCGCGTGGGCCGGTGATGGGTGGTAGCAATGTAATTGCCATGCGAGCCTTGGATGCGATTACGCACTATGTTCATGAGCAAGCTTTGCCACGAACTCTTTTTTGGCGGCTTGATGCGCCCTTGCTGAATACTGCAGGTTCATGTATTTCATTGCAGCGTCTTGGTTTTTTGAAATCGCCGCAGGAACTACAGCCCAAAGCTACCCTTATTCTTGATCTTTCAAAATCTGAAGAGCAACTGTTGGCAGAGATGCATCAGAAGACAAGGTATAATATAAGGCTTGCGGAGAAGAGAGGGGTGGAGGCTAAAGAAGTGAGCGATGTAGATGCTTTTTGGTCCCTTCTGCAAGAAACTGCACAACGTGATGGATTTCGCACGCATGCGAAAGAATACTATGAGAAATTGTTAGGAGTTCACACCCAACTTTTTATTGCTGAACACGAAGGCAAGGTTCTCGCCGCCGCGCTCGTGGCTTTCCATAACAACTGGGCTTTGTATCTTCACGGTGCCTCTTCCAGCGAGCAACGCGACGTGATGGCGCCGCACTTGCTCCATTGGCGCATTATGCAAGAAGCAAAGCGGCGTGGTTGTACGAAGTATGATTTTTGGGGGGTAGACCAGCACAAATGGCCCGGGGTAACGCGTTTTAAACAAGGCTTTTCACCTTCTACGCCTTTTACCTCATACTGTGGTGCCTGGGATTACCCTCTGCACTCCAATTCCTATAAGCTCTACCGTATGTTATTGCGCGTGAAACAATATGTACGTAGGTAGCATTTACCATTCTTAAAGCACATGATATACTAGCCCTAACGGGCTTTTATTATATGGAAAAAGACCAACAAATGGTCGCGGGATTTTTGGTATTTATTGGAGTGACGGCATTAATTTTGGGATTTGTGCAAACCCGCCAAGGGATTAATGTGGGATTAGGGCGTCCCGCATCGTCCTCCTCCCTCTCCCTTGAGGGGAGAGGGCAGGCGAATGGAACATTCGAGGGTGACGACCCCGCACTCAAGGCAAAAGACACTGATAAAGACGGCCTGAATGATTATGATGAGTTAAAGGTGTATCGCACCAGCCCGTATATTGCTGATTCTGATGGCGATTCTTTCCCGGATGGTGATGAAGTCAAAAAAGCCACTGACCCCAATTGCCCCGAAGGCAAAACATGTGCAGGGCAAGAACCCTTAGCTTCGCCTTCTACTGATCTTTTTAGCGCCTTAAAGCCCCCTAGTAGTAGTCCTTTTGCAGGAAGTCTTGGTGCTAATGTGCAGTTGGGCGCCAATGCGACACCTGCACAATTACGTGCGGTATTGCAACAAAGTGGCCAGATTGCACCAGATTTATTGGCAAAAATCTCGGATGAAGATTTACTTGCCACCTGGCGTGCCACTACCGGAGGGGCATCAGGAGGGGACGCGACCCCATCTAGTATCCAGAATTCATCATCTGGCACCACTCCCTCGGTTGCCGACATGCGTACATTTTTAAAATCTCAAGGTATTGGCGATGAAATCTTGAATAAAGTCACTGATGATCAGCTTATGAAGATATTTCAAGAGAATATGAATAAAAAATAGTATTTTCTAAATAATAACGCTTATGCACAGTGTTCAAAAAAAATTTTCTATAGTTGCGGTGGCTATTTGTGTTCTTTTTTCTTCTTTTCCTTGGCCAGCATTGGGCGTAGTGTCTGATCTACGGCAACAAGAGAATAAGCTGAGGACATCTAATAATACCGCCACACCATTTTATAATAAAAATGTTCGTGATACACGTGAGGCAGATAAGCTTGCCCAGACTATCCTTTTATCAGTACTTTCCCGCAGTATGCTAGGGGTATCTGACCAGTATCAAAGATCAATAATTCAGGCCAGGTTTAATTTAAAGGTACGCAACCCGAGTCTTACTAAAAACCTTTCCCTTCAGAGTGTGCGTCTTATTGCCAAAGATCCTGCCATGCGTATTCCCGCATCTTCGGTGAATATGAATACCATCTTATTGCCCGGGCAGAGTATTGCTTACCCAGTAACAATTTTTGGTGTACCAGGTAGAGCATATAGTATCACTGCGGTGCCTTATTCCGGTTTCCGTAACCTTTCCCCTATAAAGCTCAATATACTGATCCCTGGCGCACTCTTACTGGCGCCAAAAGAGATTTTTGATCTTAATAAGATTTTTACATGCAATGAAGATTTTCCGGCGTTTAAACAGAAAACAAAAAATCTTATACTGGGCGGAAGGATAGATCAAGTAAAAGAGAAAATTCAAGAGATGGAAGTAGAAGAATTAGATTTCCCTGAGGACGTACCAGAAGAGTTTAAAGACGCGGTAGTTCAATATCGTGAATTTTTGCTTTCTTTCCTCCCCGTATTACAGGAATTCTATGATGGCATTCAAAAGAATTGCAATCTGCTACTCTCTCCTGGTTTACAAAAAGCAATAACGCAGTGGCAAGCAGATAACGAAGACAAGGATCAAGATTTCATAGAAGATTTTTTCGTAACGTTAAAGGATTTTGCAGCAACTTTTGATGCTATTATCCAAGAATTTGACACCACATTGAGTAGCGTGCAGGGCAAACCAGAGCAAGAAGGAAAGAAAATAAAAAAACCCGTAAAAGATAAGGTCCGGCAACTCAATAATTTGATGGTTAAATATAATACGATAGTGAACAATCATCGTGCGCTTATGTTGCAACTTATCAAGGCATATGATGAGGCAGCACCAGAGTCGGAAGACACAACAATTCTAGACAGGGTGCAGCCACTAAAAGAAAAGGCTGATTTGGCCCACAACAAGGCTAGGAACATTGAAAAAGACATTAAAAAGTTGCAGGATCCTGTAAAACAAAAGTAGACTATTTGTGCGTTATAAAGTTTTTTTTATTATTGTTTTGACTCTTCTTATTACTGAGCTCATAGGCCCTATTCATTTTTTAGTGCCACAGGCTCGAGCACAGTTTACTGATCCTGGAGCGCTCGCCCGATGGATTCAGAAGGAAGTATTAGGTCTAGCCTACAAAAATAGTTTGCGTTTCATGACGCGCACCTTAGCTTATGAAACTGCTACTTGGATTGCGAGTGGTAGTAAAGGCGGCAGCCCATTATTTTATACCGATAGTTGGGGCGATTATTTAAAAGATGTGGGAGATGCTGCGTTGGGAGAATTTTTGGATACCGTGGGGCAAAAAGGGTTTGGGCTTAATTTATGTGAACCTTCGTTTGCCGTACGGTTAAGGCTTACCCTTGGCCTTGCCTATACCGAGCGTCCACGCCCGCCTAACTGTACGTTTTTGCAAATGGCCCAGCGCTGGGATGAGTATATTACCCGCAAAGATTTTATGCCGCGTTTGCAAGACATGTTTGACCCCAATGGCAATGAATTAGGGATTGCATTAAGTATTCATACAGGCATGCGAGAGAGCATTGATCAAAAGGTAAATCAGGCCGCCAAGACGCGTGAAATCAATGAAGGATTTAAAGATCTTACCGATCCGATTTCCAATTACATTAAAACACCAAGTAGCATGGTATTTGGTACGGCAAAAAAATCATGGGAAAAGGCATCTACTGCTGAAGAGATTTATACTGGTACCCTGGCTGATACCCTGGATGTATTTACCAACACGTTACTTAGTAAACTATTTGAACGTTGGATCAAGGGTGGCATGGCGGGCAGCTATTATAAATCCGGAAAGAGTGGGGCGCGTTTTGCAGGTAAGACAGATTACTATAATTTATTAGGTGATAATGGGGGGGGCGGGGTAGCGGCGGCGCGGGAGTTTTATGCAAGTTTGGCTGAAGCGAATTTTCGTGAGCCAGGTGAGTACGACATTTTAGCAAAACTCACTACGTGTCCCGATGTGCAAAATCCAGGACCTACGGATTGTGTGATCCCTGAAAAACTCCGTTTCGCCATAGAAAACAGGCTCACGGTGCGCGAAGCTATTACCCAGGGGTATTTAGACAAGAATTTACCCTTTGGTTTTGTGGCCTCTGCCTTGGAGCCTGATTTTCGCCAAGGGTACCCGTACCGATCGCTCGTGATTTTGCGCCATCATCGTATTATCCCGGTAGGGTGGGAACTTGCGGCGCTTTACATTAAAAATTGGGGAACTCCTTCTAATTTAGGCGAGGTAGTTGCTGCATACGATAATGCTGCTTCTCCTTTGTTTAGGCTGGTAGACCCTGATTGGGTGCTTAAAGCCCCTGCAAGTAGTTGCCGCCGTGAAGGCCCAGGGCCTAAAATTGTAAGTGAAACTATAGCCCCAGGGGTGGACGCCAATGGGAATGGTACTTTTACCGACCCTGGTGATAGCTTGCCGCAGCGAGTTGTCCGGCGCGAAACTGCTTGTGCCGATGAGCAAAGCTGTTTACAAGAAAACCCCGATGGTTCATGTAAATATTGGGGCTATTGTACCGAAGAACAACGCACATGGAAATTTGGTGCAGCCTCCTGCGCGCCCCAATTTGCCAGTTGCGCGCTTCTGCGCGACAGGAGCAATGCCACACTTTCCGTGCTGAAGAGCACTTTGGATTGGAATAGCTGCAATAGTAATAATGTAGGATGCCAGGGCTACGGCACACAAAAAGATTATCAAGGCAATTGGGTCTTTGGTGACCGCGCGTACTTGAATGCCAAAGCCGAAACATGCTCGTCGAGTGCGGATGGCTGCCGTGCCATGGTGAAAGAAGGTACGAATGAAAATATTTATTTGAAAAAAGCACCCAATTATCTTAACTGCTATAGCACTACGGGCGCCTTGCCCGCCGCGTGCAGCAACTTTGCGAGCTCGTGCACCAGGGATGAAGTGGGGTGTGAAAAATATACCCCGCAAAAGGGTGGCGTGGGTATACCTGCGGTTACCACCGGTGCTGATCGCTGCCCGGCAAGCTGCGTGGGGTATGCGGCCTTTAAACAAGCAGCAAGCGCCTTTGAACCCAGCGCTTACCCTGTGCATTTTATACCTACCTCTGCGCGCACCTGTAATGCCGAGGCCGTGGGGTGCGATCAATTTACCAATTTAGACACGGTTGCCCGTGGGGCTGAAGGTATTGAACATTATTCATTTTTGCGAAGGTGTGAAAAACCAGGAGCCGCGAGTAAAACATTTTATACGTGGGAAGGGAGCGATACGCAAGGATTTCAGTTAAAATCTTGGAGTTTAATGGCCGACGCGCAGGGCACACCCGCATGTGCGGGGCCTATAGCTGCATGTACGGGTAACAATGTTTGCACTGCCGATATATTTCGAGCAGGAGGCAACCCTGATTGCCGTGAAGTGTACGATGCTGCGGGTGCAGGAGCAAAAATTTCCTACAGATTATTTTCTAAAACCATTGTTTCGAGCGCCAACTGTGTGGCATTCCGAAAAACCGAAAGTACAGAAACTTCATGCACCTCAACTGGCGGGCGATGGTCGCCCCCAGGGCATGCAGGGTTTTGTATCTATTCAGGGTTGCCTACGGAAAGCCGTACCTGTGGTGCCGAGGCTAAAGGGTGCCGCGGGTATAGCGGGGCCGAGGCAGGTGCGGTGGTGAATGTGGTGAATGAAAATTTCGAATCATCACAAGGGGCGCCGTTGTGGTTGGGTGGGGCACTCTCGAGTGAATCGCTTTCCCAGAATGGTCATTCGTATAAAATTCCTCCACTAGGCACGGTGCGCCGTGATTTACTCGTAGAAGCAGGGCGTACTAACCCGTTACTTACGGCAGATAAGTCCTACATATTGAGCTTCTGGGCCAAAGGTGGCGGTATTCTTAAAGTAGGTATTGAAGGCATTCAAAGCAGCCCATTTATTTTTGGGACATCAGTACTTTCATCCACAGAATGGCGGCATATAATTCTTGGCCCCATTGCGTTGCCCGTGCCCTTAGCGCCTGTAAACCCGGCCGCGCCCTACCGGCTTGCCTTTACTTCACAAACCACCGACGTGTTTCTTGATAATATAGACTTGCGCGCGGTGGCCAATCAATTTTATGCCATTAAAAATTCATGGGTTACTCCTGCCGTATGTGATCAAAATAATGCGGGTAGTTATAGTCCGCAGGCGCAATTAGGTTGCCAAGCCTACACCGATAGCCAGGGTACACCCAGTTACTTAAAATCATTTGTACGCCTTTGCCGTGAACAAGCAGTAGGGTGTACGGCGTTGAAGGATGCAGGAACAAGTATCACTTTGGTGAATAATCGTAACTTTGCCTGTGCAGCAGATCAAGTGGGCTGCCAGGCCTTAGGGCGCCCGGCGTTGAAGCAAGATAATAGTATTGATACTGCGCGGGTACAAACCGTGTACTTGAAAAATGATCCGCAACGCACTGATATTCAGTGCAATAGTTCCGAGGCCGGGTGTGAACAATTCACGGATGAACAAGGCCAGCTTATTTATTTCAAACATCCTGCGAAGCGTGCATGCGAATTTAAGCAAGGAGTGGGGCAAAGTAACCCTGGCTGGTATAAACTGGGAAGTGCTGCTGCGGCACCCGATTGCCCGGTGGGCGATCGAGGAATTGCAAGTTCTTCAGGGTTAGTACGCCAGCCAGTTTCCGATGGTGCGGGCAACTGGGTGGGGTTATGTTCTGCCTCTCAAAGCGGATGTACCGAATATGTAGACCCCAAAAGTAGTGCTTCTAAAAATATTGTATTTAATAGTAGCTTCCAAGCCGATCTTGATGCAAATAGCATTCCTGATGGTTGGAGCAGCGTTACGGGTTGGAGTGCCGCTTCGCGTCGTATTACCAATGGTTCAGCGACCCAGAAATTAAATTTTCAAGAGTCTGCGCTGTATGTAGTGGCCTCTCAGGGCCCTTCAGGGACTGCCACTATTACGCTTACCAATTGCCCTGGCGTAAGTAGCCCTGATAATTCCATGACTATCACCAGCAGCTCCAGTGCTCAAGTTGCGGGAAATTTTGGGAACGCAAACCGTTTTTCAGGTCGGTTCGTAAGCAAAGCTACCAGCTGCACTCTGCAAGTAAGCGTGAGTGGAGGATCAGTGATAAGCGTTGAGGTGCGCAATGCAGGGGTATACTATGCGCTTAACCAAAGCGTGAATGGTACTGCATGCCAGGGTAATGTGAACGAGCCCCAAGGGTGTATTTTATTGAATCGCCGTACCGTGGGTGCCTATGGCGTACGTCCAGCCCTTACCTATGATGCAGATCAAAGCGTGCAAGGTGCTGCTCCGCGTGCGGGTGGTAGTAATAATGCCAATATCTTGGTGAAGGCAACACCCGATCGCACCTGTGGCACATGGCTTGCATGTAAGAGTGCATTGCAAACCAAAGATGCACGTGGCCAAGTGCGGAATGTATGTTTAGACGTGGGGGCGTGCTCGAGTGTGAATGAGCGGGGCGAATGTGATGGGTTCCCGAACCTCGAGAGTGCCAATGCCACGGTGCCAAGCTCGGAGCGTGAGGCTCTGCGCGATAGTTCAGGGTTTTCTAAGCCTGGTATTAATTTTGGCCCGGGTAAAGTTATTGAAGGATTATTACCTTTTAGTCGCATGGAGCAAAAAGGTGCGTTTGTGACACTTCAAAATCCTTCATTTGAAACGTTTTCTGCCGACGGTCGCCCTGCCAATTGGCTGCCTGGTTCCTATAGTAGCCTGTGGGCGCCAGGGTTCTTTCGCGTGATTGCTGATCCTGTGGAAATCCAAAAGCGCGGCACTACCGTACCTGATGGAAAAGGGTTTTTAGAGGTGCGTCGTACTGCCTGGGCAGAAACGCAATTCTTAGAGACTTTTGGCACAGGGCCGTATATTCTTTCCTCCTACCTTACTACCTTGGGGCTTGAAAAGGGGTATGGCTATGTATCAGTATTCCAGTTTGATGCCAATAGGAACCCTGTGGCAACGCCTTTTGATGCAGTGACCTTGGCTTCAGGGCTTGATTGGCAATTTAAAGTTGCTAGCCTTACTTTCAATCCCGCGACGCGATTTATCAAGTTGCATCTAGGTGGATTTTTTGCGCCCGTAGGAAGTACGCAGAACGAGGCCCGCGGCAGTGTCGGCTTTGACAATGTACGCATTGAACCTGCGTTGCAGACTCAAATACCTTCTACCTTCACTCCTAAGTCATGTCGTTCATTCCCGCAAGATGATAGCTTGTCATGTGAATATCAAGATGCCTCAGGCAGTCGTCAGCGTGGGCTGTATGGGTATTGTTTAGAGCATGACCCTAAAAATCCTGCGCTCTGTATTACCTGGTGGCCGGTAGATATGGTGCAAGGCGAAACCTTGGGCGAAGTGGACCGCTCGTATAAAGGCAAGGCGCCGCTGTATTATTGTGCCGAATCTGAAGTATGGAAAAAGAAACCCGCGGGTGAGTTTGTTGCAGGGCGGTGTCAGCGTGTCGCCGGAGCGCCTCGCGCTACTCCCTGTGCGGGGCCTGAAGGGCTTTGGCCTAGTTGCGGCGCATTTTGCCAACCCGAGGCAAGCGCGCAGCCCCCTGGCTACAGTTGCCATGTGAATACTTGTGAGCCTGGGCAAACGTGTGAATACCGCTGCAGTGCAACAGGTGCGCCCCGCTATACCGACCCCACGGGAATTTCCTGGTTTGTGGGCGACACCAACCCTTTGCAACGCTTTACGGTAAGCGGCAGCGAGTTCCAGGAAGAAATCAATGGCGTGTGTACCAAGCTTGTGCAAACTGTGCAAGCTGATGGCACTAATTTTGCCTGGCTTGATCATGTGGAAGGCGGGTTTACGGTGCCCGATCTTGGCTATACTTCCGGCTACGATAGTAATCCTTACGGAGCCATCACCATTCCTGCGGTCGGTGCACCCGAGGACCCACAAAGTTGGGATATTGGCAGCCCGCTTACCGTGCAGCCGCCTGGGAGCATTGCGCGTGCAGGTGCGCCCTACTCGTGTGCATCACCAAGTTGCTCATCAAGCGTGAAAGTATATAGCCCGCAGCCCATTCCTTATCCAAGCCTTGCGAATAGTACCAATTGCACTTTTGCGCGTGATCGCTTGAACAGGCTTTTTGCACAAAACTATGGCACATGGGTGTGGAGCCCGGCAGGGGAAAACCGTTATGTACCACTTACTGGTACGGGTTGCGATTGGTCGCCGCCTAGCACCTTATGCAGCCCTGCAACAGGCCGCCCGGGTTACCCTGCGGATTACTGCGTGGTTGCGCCCGCGGTTACCAATATTAAGGTCAACGAAAAAATCACCGGCACCGATGTAGTGCGTGGGTCTGGTTTTGTGGCATTAAAGTTTAATAGTGTCGTGAATACCGACCAGTTGCCCATGGTGGGGTATTTTGTTGCCTGGGGTGATGGCGTTACCACCACGGTCACGGGTGCAGAAATGCAAAATAGGCCCAATCCCGACAATCCACATTTGTTGTATCGCTCGTTGAGTTATTGGGACTTGAAAGCACGCAGTCAAGCAGGAACAAGTACCATTACTTGTGGGGGTTCTGGGGCTGATGAATTTTGCCGTGTGACACCCCAAGTGCAGATTCTGGATAAATGGGGTTGGTGTAATGGGCGCACCAGCAGCGAGGCATTTTATTCAGCCGCCTGCTTAACCAATACTAATGCCTGGGCCGTATCGCCGGTAACTATTGAAGTGCGCAAAGAATAGTATGAAGTTTCCACAACTCAAAACTCACAACTCAAAACTCTTTGCTATACTTCCTTTCCTGCTGGTGGGGATTTTCTTAGTTGCTGCTCCTGCGTTTGCACAATCCACGGCTCTTGGGAATATTTTAGGAACGGTGATTGGTTTTATTGCTGCATCAGCTATTAAAGTATTAGGAGTATTTTTTGGTCTTCTCGTGCAAGGCATTATGTGGGTGGGGAGCTTTCAAGATATTATTAATGCGCCACCCGTGGTATTTGGCTGGGTTGTGGTGCGTGATATTGCCAACATGTTTTTTATTGTGGTGCTCTTGTTTATCGCGATGGGCACGCTCTTGGGGCATGAAGAATATGAATGGCATAAAACGTTACCGCGTTTTGTGGGGTCGATTATTTTGATTAACTTTTCCAAAACCATTGCAGGGCTTTTTATTGATTTTTCGCAAGTAATTACCCTCACGTTTATTAACGCTATTGCGAACGCAGGTGAAGGCAATTTTGCCAACTTATTTGGTGTGGAAAAATTCTGGAGCTTGAATCCCTCCAGTTCAGTATTTCAGGGAAACGACCCATTTCTTGTGGGAGCAGCTATGGTATTTGGTGCTATTCTGCTTTTTATTGCCGTGATGGTGTTGGCGGTTATTTTAGCTATTCTCATCTTTCGCCTTATTATTTTGTGGTTTTTGGTGGTGCTGTTTCCTGTTGCTATTTTAGCAGGTGCCTGGCCAGGTGAAACCGGGCATAAGTATTACAAAGAATGGTGGGAAAATTTTTCCAACTATCTTATGGTGGGGCCGGTATTGAGTTTTTTTATCTGGCTTGCCCTTATGAGCGCCAGTTATACCAAAGAAATTGTCCGAAACTCAGGCCTTAAGCCTCCTGATTCTACTATGATTACCGGTATTACCAATATTCAAAGCACCGATGCGTTTATTGGCTATGTGGTAGGGGTTGGCATGCTGATTGTGGGGCTTGAGCTTACCAGCAAAATGGGTGTGGTGGGCAGTAAGCTTGCCGGCAGCGCTTTGCAATGGTTGGAGCATGCGGGGACAAGTATTTTGAAAGGTGCTGGAATGGTTGCATTATCGCCACTTAAAATACCTCAAATGTTGGGCATGGGTGCATGGAATCGTGTGGCAACGGCATTTTGGCGTTCTCCTTTGGGTATGATTGCCTCTGTACCCAAAGCATGGGAGATGCGGCAAGAAGGGCTAAAAGAAGAAGCCCATAAAATAGCTATTGCTCGAGGGCAAGATTTTATTAATCCCTTTGTCACCGGGGGCAAAGTAGTTACTGATTATGAAACTGCGGCACGTGCGCATGCAGAGCGTGAATATGAAAAAGACTATGCATCGTTGGGAAGAAATATTAAAGCAGCTCGTGCTGCGCAGCTGCTTACGATGGGTGGGGAAGAGGGTCGTGATCGTCGCCGAGCCCTTATGAGAGCCGCCTTCGCTTCTGGTCATGTTGACGATATTATGGGGTCTGATGCATTTCGTGAAGCTATAAAAGAAAAGCTACGAGCAGAGACTGGTAGTGATGCGGCATTTGAAGCAAGGTATGCTGAAGTATCCTCGAGCAAGCAGTTGATCCATGCTTTTATGTGGGATTTTATGGGACAGGGGGAAGGATTAGATCAGCAAGACCTTCGCTTACTGGATGAGGCAGAAGAAGAATATGCAGCAAAAACAGGTCATTGGGAATATGCAGGACTTTCTACGACTAATGCCAAGGGTGAGAGAGAATTTGTTGCTGATGCTAAAAAGGGAGCAGAGATTGCTGCCACGCAACTTGCTAAGCAAAAAGGGCGCAATCGTTTGGGTGCAGCGCCTCATAGTTTCTTTAAGACCGCAACTAAAAACTGGAAGGCTCTTGATTTGGGCGAAGAAGAATTAATAATGCTTAAGGCAGGGTTTAGCGGGCAGACTGCTGATGAAGTGTTGAGGTATAACCCCGGACGTACGGGTAATATGTTTTACGGAGGTACCATGGATAGTGGGAGTATCGATGCAAAGGGGTTTGCGGTAGTTGACGATTTTGATAGGGATTTTACCAACCGTATTCAAAAATTCTTTGATATTCAATGGAGTGGAGCAAAGGAAACGGCTCAGGGTTGGTGGCAATCCTCAGGTGGCAAAGGGGCCATCAAGGTTAGATCAAAGGATGGTACCCGTATGGCGGTGAGGATTAATAATAAATTAAAAGAGCTTACACAAAGCAATGATCAACTCGATGATCGTTCTGATGATATTATTATAGAGCTTAATAATCCTGCTACCTCTGCAGATCAAAGAGCGGCATTAGAAAAAGAATTAGATACGGTATTAGCTGAGCGTGCCGCAGGAGATGAAGAACAGCTGCAAGACTTGATTTTAAATGCACAGCAGCGTTTTGGTGGCGCTCCTAGCAAAGAAAAAGTCATGGAAAAAGTAAGGAAACTATATGGTATTCCTCCTGAGAAAAAATAATCTATGGAGCCTTTTTACTTAAAAAAATTCCACCATCTCACTATTCAAGACTTCCCAACTACAGAAGTATATGTTCAGTGTGAGCGTATGGTGCAAGATATTGAGTTAGCTCGCGCATCAGGAGAGGCCCAGGAAGTACTTTCATGGTTTCGTAGTATCTTGGCTAATGACGCAGATCCTGCGGTACAGCAAAAATATCATTCCCTTGTGGTGCGGTTGCAATGGGTTGCCTTTTCTTTGCTCCCTCAGCATGAGGCAGAAGAACTTCTGCACACGTCCCTTGTTTCCGCCTTACGGCACGACATAGATTTACGCGGGAAAATAGAGTCATACCTTGTTTTGTATAACGACGATGTAACTGGCCAAAGTTTGCGAAGAAGTTTTACCCAAGCGTTACGGGAAAATACCGAAACATTAGGAGATGCTACCTTGGGGAATTGGTTATTACAGTATGAACGGTTTTTTCCTCTCACTGGCGGGCGTGTACGTGGGCCTGTGGAGCAAGCTGCGTACATGGCCAAATATAGTGCAGCAAATGCCTTGCGGCAAAAAGAAAAAAATTCTTTGGGGCACATACTACGTGCGTATGATGCACTCCGGTTTTATTTAGCACAGCCGTGGTTGAAGCATGATTACCGTATCTCGCCAAGAATACCCCAGAGACCCCAAGCATCTTTAGGTTCGGTAGTGCCTGTCGTGCCATCTCCCGTGAGTGTACCTAAGTCTTCCGGAGTTTTAGTGATGCCGCAGGCTGTTCTTGCTGCTTATACTGCTGATGAAGCCATGAATAAGGCGGTGAGTAGTAAGGCGGAACAACTCGAGCGCACTTTGCAAGGAAATAAAACGCAAGGTTTAAAAATAACATTAGATACCTTTCATGCCATCCTCCAGCAGCCTCAAGCGAATAGCATTGAGTTGATGGGCCTTCTGGTGATGCTTGCAAAAAATGGATGGTTGCTTGCATTTTTAACAGAGGATAAGGAGTTTCAGAATGCATGCATTGCCTTAGTACAAAATACATCCCCGCATCTCGATAGTGCAGCTATGGGGCACTCATTAGTAAATCCTCGTTTTGTTGCGGCACTCTTGAAATGTCTTCTTAAAAAATATGCAGGTTTAAGCGATAGTGCTTCAGCGCGCATGGGCGTATATTTGGGTAATGTATGTAAGCAAGGGGGAGCAGGAGATTTTTATACCAAAATGGCTTATTTTGATGTGAAGGTGAAGGAGTTTAAATGGTATTGACTTTAATATATTTTTGTGTTATCATAGAACCGGGTGCAACTTTGCATCCGGTTCTTTTTAAACCCTTGTGGAGGGCATACCATGCCCAACTACGCCGACGTTCTGGGCTGGTTCCTTCGCATTGGAACCATGTCCATCCTCACCCTGCCCTTTTGCTTCTTCTTCTGCGTCCGCCATGGCCTGAGCCCCGTGCTCGCGCTTGTGGCAGCAGTGGGCTGGGCCCTCACGGTCGTGCTCTGGGGACCTGCCATCAAGGCAGAGGAGCATCACCACCACGGTGAGACGTGGGGGACCTTCCTGCAGAAGGAGGTCCTGTACCTTCTCATCGTCGTTCCTCTGGCCTTTCTGGGCATTGTCGGTGGGGTCATCGTTTCCGCCGGCACGTCGACAATACTGGGGCCCGTAGCGGTGCAGGCCACGGGAATGTCGTGGGGCGCCGCACTGAACGGCGTGATCTGGTATGGTGTGGCGTTTGGCGTGAAGGGCGCGCTCGCCCTTGCCACCATCCCGTGTGGGTGGATGCTTCGCAGGGAAGACCAGACTCTGCGGGAGTGGTGGGATGCGCCGCATTTCATGCGGCATCACGCCCAGGCCGAGTTTGTCGCCGCGGTGCAGGCGGTGAAGGTGGCGAATCAGGGAATCGTCGCCCAGAACCAGGCCAGGGCGGAGGCAAACGCCTTGTGCCGCAGGGAGGGGCGGCGCGGCGAATTCCAGCCCCTACTGGGAGAGCAGTCGCCGCCGCAGCCCCCACCGACGTGTACTTGGGAGGGCTTGTGCCTGAAGGTTATCCTCCTCGTTGTGGAGGGATCGATCGCGGCAGTGATCGTTCTCGCCTAACCGGGAGAGGTAAAGGAGGATTCGTTTCGGGGAGGGTTTGCACGCTTGCAGGCCCTCTTTTTTCATTTATAATTCCATTGTTACGAAGTAGATTGACATGCAAATGTCTCAGAGTATACTTTAAGTATAATGACGTTCATTCCGTAATGAATTAGGACACTCTGTGTTAGAGTGTCCCATATGAAA
>CAYHRN010000019.1:0-14579 GCA_964359155.1 uncultured Gammaproteobacteria bacterium
GTTGGGCTTTGAGGAATTCGGTACACCGCTGCTGCAGAGCTGCATATTCAAGGGGTTTTATGGAACCCCTAGGAGCACATTTGTTATCCTTGCGTTCTTGATTTATGTTGATTGCTTCAGCCTTTTGTTGGTCTAACGTTTTGTTGCAGGTGCGGGGTTCTGGTTTTTGCGAGGGTTTCACGAACAAGATATAGGGCCGGGAGGGGACACCCTGGGTAAGGGAAGGGTCACGGTTGTCAATTAATTCTTTGACATGATCCCACATGGAGGCGTCTTGTACCGTCTGAGCAACGCCATCCTTGATCCATACGGGTTTAAGGTTGTGGACATACTGTTCGGGGGTGGTATTTTTTTGAACTTCGGCCCCGGGCATAAAGGTGGGGATGCAGCCGTCTTGGAGTTCTTGTTCAATGATTTTGCGTTTCTCTGGGGAAAGTTTCATCTGAAAACCTTCTAATTCCTTAACCCAAGCTTCGAGGTTGGAGGCACGGTACGAGGCGATATCGGCCTTGAGGATGTCGAGAAGGTTAAGATTAAGATCTTTCCGTTCTGCGGTGCGGGGGTCAGTATCAGAGATCCCCCCTTCTAGCAAGGCTTCACGGTACGGGTTTGTTGCATCCTTAAGGTTAAAGGTAAGTTCTGAATCAGGCAGCTCCCCTGTTTCACGAACTTTGGTGAAAAGGGTTACAAGACCTTGGATACGGTTCAGTTCTTCTGTAGAAATCTTGTCTGCCTTGGAGCCAGAGAGCTCTTCAATATCCTGGATGTCATACTTTTTCAAGGCAGCTTGAATCTGGGCCCAGAGATTATCGGCGTGGGTTTTCACCTCGGGGCGGAGGGAGGAACGGAGCATGCCTAGGGAAGTTTCAGGGGAGGGCATAGAAATACATTATATCACATGATTATAAACCCAAGGTTTTCAAATCATCTTCGTAGCCGCGGGCAATAGCAAGTACATTGTCGGCATAAAAACGGTACGTACTGTCGGGCGACCCGGCAAAAAAACTTAATACTGCACGCCACTCGGCATTCGCACCGCCTGATGCCACCCCTTTATTTTTCAAATAAAGCGCAGTGGCAATAAAAGCATCACGAATATCCCAAGGATTGGCAGGTGTTTTGCCTGTGAAAGCCGAAATCTTGCTGGTATAGCCCATCCAGGTAGAAGGAATAAATTGCGCCGGGCCTAGTGCGCCCCCAAACCCTATTTTATTTCCTTGTTTGTCGTACATGGGGCACGACACGGGGGTAATATCGGGATTCATCCCCAAACTTTTAGTAATGGCAAGAAATGGTTCGTGATCCCGGCTTGCCTTCATCACCTTGCGCCAACTCTTGTTTTCAGGGTCACCAGGCCTATTACATAACCCCACATTCACGCCTAGTTTTGATTCTTGGGTAAGCACGGCTAAAAGCAGCGCAGGGCGCACGCCTGTTTGCCCTCCTACCCACGTGGCAATTTTGGCTGCCTCACCAAAAGTAATTTGCTGCGCAACTCCCAAAAGTTCATAAAGACGATTACGAATTTCTTGCGCCCGTTTTTTGGAATCTGCGAGCATTACCTGATATAGCTCTTCCTTGCCCTTGGTGGCAGAAAGCAAATGTTGCTGTTCTTGGGTTTTATCGGTTAATGAATTATGTTGGAGGGTTTGTACTTCTAACAAATGCTGCTGTTCGGTTTTTTTCTTCTGTATGCCCGTACGTTCAACTTCCAAAGTTTTTTGTGTTGCCTTTGCCTCTTGTGCTAAAGAAAACACACGCCGTGCTAAATCCTCAATTCCTGCCACGCGGCCCACAAGTGCCGAGAACGCGTGCGAAGACAGCAATATTTCCATGAACGAAGTTTGGCGTTCACGATACAAATTGCCCAGCAGTAAAGAGGTTTGCCGCTGCAGCCTGGCAAGCCGAGTTTCAGTACGTTTCAGCGCCTCTTGCTTGGTGGCAAGATCTTTTTTAAGTGTGGCAATTTTTACATTGGTCGCTTTAATAAGCAAGGTAATGCGCGTTTGCTCTTTCTTTAATTGTGCAAGCTTACGATTAAGCGTATCTTTTTCAGTATGCGTACTAGCTAACTCAGCCTCATAGGCCTTAATTTGTGCTTCAATGCCTTTGAGTTGCGCAGTTAATTCCTCCTGTGTTTGCGCAAAGGCAAGCTGCGGCATACCCAAAAACCCCAGTACGAGTGTCAGGACGAAAAAAATGGAGATAATTTTTGAAGTTGCGTTTTCCATATGAATTCGTTCTTACTTCGCTCTCTCCCTTGCCTCCCTAGCGTATCAGCCAAGGACTTTTGGGTCAATAATGTAATAAGCGCTTGCGAGGTTTCATGCGGATTATTCGGCGCTATCACAAG
The DNA here is from genome assembly GCA_964359155.1 of uncultured Gammaproteobacteria bacterium. GTDB lineage: Bacteria > Patescibacteriota > Patescibacteriia > CAYHRN01 > CAYHRN01 > CAYHRN01. The sequence goes on from CAYHRN010000019.1 coordinate 2,354, forward strand.
CCCAGTCACGCCATCAAGAACTGCTTCTGTCACCCCGCCTGTACGACTACCCACTACAGGAAGCCCGAAACTATTTGCTTCTATATAAACCATACCAAACCCCTCCACGTCCCCCGGCAAAGGCCTTGGTACTAATACAAATACACTTGCCTTATTATACCATTCTGTGCGTTGCTCATCGGATATGGCGCCAAGGAACAAAACGGGATTAACGCCCCCTAACCCCCTCTTATCATAAGAGGGGGCAGGGGGAGTTATCTTTGCAGCGAGCCTCGTAAGCCGAGCTTTATCGGGGCCATCGCCAATAACCACATACTGTATATTGGGTACTTTCTTAATGACCTCCGGCAATGCCGCAAGTACCGTGTCGATGCCTTTGCGGGTGACGAGACGACTTACAGTTAAAATAATAACAGGAGCGAGAGGGGCTGGCATGTGCGCACGAGGACTTGTTTGAGGTAGGCCGGAATGCGCCGGCTTGTGCGAGTGACTTAAGAGGCGCGAGGCCGGTTTCGTGTATTCACGAAAACCGAGTTCCGCAGAAGCACTTGCCAGCCCCTCGAACAACACGCAAGGGTACACCACCACAACTTTTGAAGCAGCAATTCCCAACTTTACTACTTCATGTTTCGTAAACTCAGAATTCGCCACCACCAGCTTTGCTTGTTTTAAAATATATTTCAGCAACAACTTTTTGTGCCAATCATTTTGCGGCACCAGTATATCCATGCCATGCGTATACACAAGGTAAGGAAGACCAGTACACCACTTCAAGAGCAATGCTACGTAGCCTAAAGGAAGGACTTGGCCGACATGGACTAACTCTAGTTTTGAGTTTTGAGTTTTGAGTTTTGAGTTTATCTGGAAAAAGATGGATAACCAGCGGGGCCACATGTGACCAAGTTTCACATGCAACACCTCAAGTTTACCATAGGGCCAATGCTGGGCAATCCCCGCATAGTAATTTGCAACCCCGCCCTTCTGCGGAGGATATTCAAGCGTGATGAGAAGTGAATGTGACATAAAGCCGTTTTACCTCATCAATACTAACTTCACGAACAATAAACAATGCTCCTGCATACGTAGCGGCACCTGCGAAAACCGTCACTAAAAGCGGCGTGAGATCTTGGACACCAAACACCACTAACCCCATAAGGGCACATGCGCACGCAATGTGCAGCAAAAGTTTTCCGTAGGCAACCCATGAAATGGCAACAAGATGGCGTGTAGCAAAAATGCCACCCATAAAAAATACTATTGAACTTACCAGCATCGCCGTGGCAGCAGAAAGAATGCCATAGGTAGGGATAAAAACTATATTAATCACCACACTCGTGGTTGCAGCAAGACCAATAAGTTTGGCATGGAAGGGCTGCTGATTTGTCCCTGCTAAAAGACTTCCCAACTGAAGATTTACAAAATAAAATGGCAAAAATGCAATGGCGATTTGCAGGGCAGGAATGGCAGACGCGTAGGAGGCACCATACACGGTAGTAATAATTTGTGGCGCAAGCAGTATAGTGCCTACAGAAACAGGGAATGCTAAAAGCCATAAATAACGAATCGATGCTTGAAACGCTTGAGAAATATTCGTGCCATTCGTGGGGCTTTGCCCATTCGTGATATCCTTGTGCTCCCTCGCTATCGCCGGATAAAGTGACACTGACAGCGCACTAGGGATAAACTGAAGCGCAAACGCAAGCTTCATGGGTACACTCCAAAGCCCGACTGCAGAAGCATCATGCAATATACTTAACAACACAGAATCTGCACTAATCCACAGTGTAGTAAAAAGGGAGGCCGCAGTAAAAGGAATGCCCTGGCGGAGGAATAAGATAAGAGATGATACGGGTTGCCTTAACAGGGTCTCACCCTGCAGGGCAGGGTGAGACCCTGTAGGGGAAACCCGCCTTAGCACGAAGCACGCATACCCAATATTTAATAAGGTACTCGCAGCCAAGGGAAGCATAAGGTAGGGTAAGGGCAGCTTGAGTAAGATGAAGGGAATACCTACAAGAAGCACCACGATCTTTGCAGCAACTACCCCTTGTGCTTCATACTGAAACTTTTGCAACGATCGAAGCCCTGCATACAACGTAAGATGTATTGAGTCCCCCACCATCACAAGGCTTGCCGTGGCAATCAACACCAACATAGAGTATGCATACCCGGCGATAAACCCTGCCATCACCACAAGGGGCACCACGGCACATGCAAGAAGCAATTTAAAACCAATAATGCGACGCAAGATGCGGCCCACCACACTTTGATCTTGCGCCCCCGTACGCGTGAGTACAGGGCTAAGGCCACAATCTACCACCACGGCAAAAAGCGCGGCAAATGAAAGCGCAAGCATATACTGCCCCGTGGCTTCGGGCCCCAAGGTGCGTGCCAAAAGGGTAAAATAAAGGAAGGCCAGAATTTTCTGGCCCACCGATGAGATAAGGAAATAAGATGTATTACGAACAACTTGTTGCAGCATGTGATTTAGCAAAATCACCACTGGGTATCCATTAACGTTTCTGCCACTGTGGTGCACGACGCGCACGCTTAAGACCGGGTTTTTTACGTTCTTTCGCGCGAGGATCGCGAGTCAATAACCCAGAAGCACGAAATGAAGCACGGAGTTCTGGATTAACCGTCAAAAGCGCTCGCGCAATACCCAGCTGCGCACTTTGCGCTTGCCCATATTTACCGCCACCGCTTGCAGAAACTTCAATATTATAGGTGGCAACGGTATTACTTACTACCAAGGGACGAGTGACGGTTTCGCGTTGTGTCAGTACAGGAAAATACACTTCAAACGGTTTTCCGTTTACCACAACAGTACCCTGCCCATCAGAGGTAAGGATTACCCTTGCACGCGCTTCTTTTCGGCGACCCAATCCTTTAATCATAGATCATGCACTTCTCACTTCTGCAGCTACTTTAGTTTGCACCACATCAATTTCACACGCGCCCCCTGCACAGGCAAGCTCTTTCGCAACTGCGGTTTCATCCTCCTTTTCATACACCATAATCTTAGAAAAGTCCAGACCCTCGTATTTTTTGAGCATCTCCTTATATTGCGCTTCCGTTATTGCTTCATAGGGCGCAAGTTGATACACAAAATCATTCCTGGGCAAGAAAGAAAGCCCGCCTATTATATCCCAATTTTCAAATACCCAGTGCGCAACCTTGAGCCATTCATCTTCTCCCACATACACCGTGACCGAAGGGTTATGCTCGGTAAAATATTGCTTTACCATTTTCCAATACTCAAGCTGAGAAATGGCACTCACATCTTTCACGAACACCGATGTGGCAGGCGCCTTGATAGGAAAATCCACTACATAGGTGGAAGCAGCGCCTATTGCCTGCCCCACTTCAGGGTGGTACGGAACTCCTTGCTCTTTTAACATTTTGAACAGAGAATCGGTGTGTGAGATGCGTACACGACGGATATAATACGGTGCATAGCGCGGATGAAGCCCTGAACTACAATCAACGGTTTGTGAAAGATTCCCTGAAGGCTTCACACAGGTAATACAGGTACTTGGATTTACACCGAAGCGTTTTGCATACTCGAGGTTCACTGCTATAGCATGTTCTTTCAGCTTTTGGAATATCTGAGGCGTGCGCAATACAGGACAATCCCATTGCCCGGTAATGGAAACACCCAAGAGCCGTTCTTGCTCACAATGCTCTTTCCATTCCTTAGATAAGTAACCAAAATTGGTAAGCGTTGCCTGATACGTGCCCAAGATCGTGGCCACACGTACCTTATGCATAAGGCTTACCTCTGTATCCTCGGGACGTGCCACTACTTCAGAAAGATTGCAAAACTGTTTTGACTGTAAAATAATTTCGCCACATGGATTCGTTCCTAAATTACCAATATACCCTTTTAATGCCTGCAAGCGGCGCTCAGGCAATGTTTTCACAAGCCCTCCGCGATTGAAAATACCCCGTTCACCCGAACCACTTTTGGCGAGTGCCAACCATTCATCCATAAATTCGATAGGAGAAGGGCGTTGGGTGTACACGGCAGAATTATTCGCCAAACTTCGTTGAGGTTCAGTAAGATAAAACTGTCCTTTTTTGGCATCACGCATTTCATAATCATCCAGATCGGAAAGGCTAATAAGAGAGCTACGGCGCACCCCACCGGCTACTACAATTTCTCCAATTTTACAAAGGATATCGTGCACGTCGAGATTTGAAAGGCGCTTACCTTGGCGCTTCAACATTTTGGCACGCGTAAATTCGAGCACCTCACGTAATGGGTCGGGCCCCGAACTTTTGCCGCCCATGGTTTTCAGTCGTGTGCCCGCAGGCCGCAATTGCGACAAGTCAAAACTTACATCCATGCCCTCACACCATGTCTTCATGCCGTACACCAGCGCATCTGCCCAACCTTCTTTGGAATCCGACACCACATAAGGGGGCGCCTTTTTTCCGGTTTGAAACTTAATCTGCGGCAACAATTGCACATTGTGGCTTTCTGCAGAAAACCCTACACCCGTGCCACACATAGAGATATACATAACCTCTCCAAAATCTTGAAATGTTGCAGGCGCAATAAATGAGCAATTATATGCACACACATTGGTGCCACGCGCTGCAGGCCCTGCAAACTGCAAAAGCCGCATAGAGGGCATAGCCTGCTGCTGCAATATACCCTCACGCACTTCATGATATTCGGCATCAGTAAGCTTGGTGCCCAAGTTTTCCTGCATGAATTCCATGTAGCGGTCTACGGTTTCAATCCATGTTTCGCGCCTACTTTCTGCATCAATCCACCGTGCATAGGTACGATAATACACAAACTCCGCAAGACTATTTCTAAAATATTTTTTCGAGGCACTTACTAATTCACGTACGCGTAATGAAATAAACTGAGTTTTTTCGCGAATCTTGGCATGCTCGGCACGATATAAAATATAATGCTTTGCAGTTTTAGCAAAATCCATCAAAATAAGCGTCTCCTCCACCACATCCTGAATTTCTTCCACTTCAGGAACATGGCTACTAGAAAAACGCTTGTGCAACACTTCCATGACGCGCGACGATACGCGTTGCGGGTCTACCGCAATCTCCCCTTCGCCACATGCACTCATGGCACGATAAATGGCATTGGTAATGCGGCCTGTTTCAAAAGGCATCACGCGCCCGTCCCGCTTTTTAATCTGACTAAATTCAACAGAAGCACCTTGTTGAAGAGCCATATCCCTGGATGGTTATTTTTCAAAAAATACACGGAGTTCAAGACTCAATCACAAGTCGTTTCATGCGACGTGATCGTAATCTGTTTTTGGGTAACATTCCTTCTACCGCATGCCGGAGTACATAGGAAGGGCTTTCGGAAAGTGCCACTTGTAACTTCTTTTCTTTAAGTCCCCCTGGATAACCAGTATACCACCGATATAATTTTGTGGCCATCTTGGTGCCGGTCACCTTAATATCTTTCGCGCCAGTAACCTTCACGCGATAAGGAATATCTTTCTGTGGCTCATAGGAAGGATCGTGTTTCCCTTGTAATAAAAGCGCAATCGAGGTTGCAAGGCGACCCAATATTTTACCGTGTGCATCAACTTCTATTGGTTTGATGGGCTGTGACATATATAAATATTATGAGGCAATACACCCAGCACTAAAGTTTAGTGCTGGATAAATTCTATTTGAGCAAGTTTTGCAGCATCACCGGCACGGGCTCCTAGTTTGGTAATGCGGGTATACCCTCCAGGGCGGGTTTTAAATCGTGGTCCCAACACTTCAATGAGTTTTCGTACTACCATTTCCTGGGGCAACCTCTGAAGTAAATACCTTCGTGTCGCCAGGGTAGGCTGTTTGGCGCGTGTCACTAAGCGTTCCACCAATGAGCGCACCGCCTTGGCACGCGCCTCCGTGGTGTTTACGCGTTCATATAAAATAACACTTGCGGCGAGTGAACGCAGTAGAGCATTGCGAGAAGCAGCATTGCGATCAAGAGTTATTTTCTTTTTTCTGTGACGCATATGATTGAGTACAATCACCTACTGGGCGATTTTATGAGTGAGCTGATACAACTTACACCTTGCGGCCTTTATTGCGAAGATCCTTCTACTCCTTCTTACTCTTTACTTTTTTGGTCTTTTTAGTGCCTTCTTCAGTATCGTCTCGTGCTTCTTCTGGCTTTAATCCTTCCACAAGCACAGGCTCTTCATTGACGATCTCTGTAGACTCCAGAGCATTATTCACATTCCCTCGTAAACTTTCTAGCTGCTGCATTAAAATATCTACACTTTGCATATAGGCATCTTGTGGACTCACTGATCCATCAGTGGTGACAGAAAGCGTAAGCCGTTCAAAATTGGTCATCTCTCCCACACGCACATGGTCCACATTCACGCCTACGTTTAGTACAGGCGAATAAAGTGCATCTACTAAAATAGTTCCTAGTTCACGCTCTTCACGATCACGATCCTCCGTTGCCATATAACCCCGGCCTTTGCGCACCACCACTTCCATATCAAAACTTCCTTCAGACGAAGTAATGGTTGCAATATGCGCGCCCGGGTTTACTACCTCCACTGCGGCATGAGGCGTAAAATCACCAGCAGTCACTTCTGTGACTCCTTTTTTGCTAAGGGTAAGGCGCACTTCCTCATCGGTGTGCAAATTAAAACGAATACCTTTCAGAGCAAGTACCAATGCCACTACATCTTCTTTCACATGGGGTAACGTAGTAAATTCATGCAAAGCACCTTCTACTTTAAACGCAGTAATCGCAGCGCCAGGGAGCGAAGAAAGCAATACACGGCGCAAAGCAGTTCCAAGGGTTATGCCATACCCAGGTTCGCAAGGAGAAATTTCCACAAGCCCCACATGCTCTTCATGAGGCTTGGTACCTGGTTTCCACACAATATGCTGAGGAATCGAAAGTGCTTGCATAAGGCAACAATATTAAAAAATTAAATTTGAAAATTAACGCCCGTAAAACTCAACCACGGCTTTCACGTCAAATAGGGGCATAAAATCTGCCGCCGAAGTAGGAGCAGCCTTCACGCTCCCCGTATACGCGGCAGGATCAAGCGTAAGCCATACAGGAACTTGTACGTGTTTAAAACGATCATCCAAGCTCGTGAATGTACTCTTTTTCTTACTAGATTCTTTAATAGTTATTTTTTGCCCAACTTTCAAAAGCGCAGAAGGAATAGTGAGGCGCTTACCATCAACCAAGAAGTGACCATGGGACACCAATTGGCGTGCCATAGGCCGGGTTTCTGCAAAGCCAAGGCGGTAGATTACATTATCAAGCCGCGATTCTAACATATCAATAAGGTATTTACCCGTATCGCCGGTTTTCTTTTGCGCATTGCGCATCAAGCCTGCAAACTGGCGCTCGCGAAGCCCATAGGTATTTTTTGCCTTTTGCTTTTCCATAAGCTGGGCCCCATAGGCAGTAAGCCGCGGATACCCTGATGGGCCATGCACACCAGGAGGGCCCTTACGGCGGGTAAGGGGGCATTTCAAAGTGGTGCAGAGTTTTACCCCTGACCTTCGACATGCGCGATGACTAAATCGTAATTTTTGTGGCATATGATTTTTCGAAATCACGCCGCGCAACGTCCTTTTAAGCGCGGCGCCTTTCTAGATTCTTCGTGGTTTAGGAGGGCGACATCCATTATGAGGAATCGGCGTAACATCTTTCACTGAATTAATAGTAAGCCCTGGTACATTCAAAGCACGGATTGATGATTCACGCCCGCCCCCTACCCCGCGTACAAATACTGAAACTGATTGCACGGCATAGGGCGCCATACGAGTTAAAAGCTCTTTGGCCACAAGCCCGGCAGCATACGCAGTAGATTTTTTAGGGCCCTTAAACCCCATGCGCCCACCCGAGGCAGCAGCCAACACATTACCCCGCTCATCGGTAAAGGTCATGAGGGTATTATTATAGCTTGCTTTCACATAAATACGTCCAGAAGCTACTTCTCGTTTTGTGGTGGTGGTAGCCATAGAATATTAAGTCTTTTCTGCACTAGGTTTACGCCCAGAACCCATGGTCTTACGTACATTGCCCCGCACGGTGCGAGAATTGGTTTTGGTGCGTTGGCCACGCACAGGCAAACGTCGTGCATGTCGCACCCCACGGAATGCACTAATTTCTTTAAGGCGTTTAATATTGCCCAATACTTCACGACGCAAATCACCTTCTACACGCAATTTACGCTCAATAGCTTCACGTAAACTTGCCACCTGCGCTTCCGAAAGAGCCGTGGGGCGTAAATTATGATCAATACCGATCTCTTTTAAGAGAGTTAATGCCAAAGGACGCCCTACTCCATAAATATATGAAAGGGAAACTTCCAGCCGTTTATTGGGGAGCACGACACCTGCAATACGAACCAAATTTGCCATATTACCCTTGACGCTGTTTATGCTTTGCAGTTTTACAAATAATATAAAGGCGACGTTTCCGTCGCACCATTTTGCAATGTGCGCAGCGAGGCTTTACTGAAGACTGAACTTTCATGGCTTAATAGCGGTAGGTCACTCTACCTTTTTTTAAATCGTAGGGACTTATCTCTACTCTTACGCGGTCGCCAGGCAGAATACGAATTTTATGCATGCGCATCTTACCGGCCAAATAGCCTACAATATCGTACCCCAACTCAAGCTTGATTTTAAATGTAGCCGATGGGAGCAATTCCAATATCTCGCCATCGGTTACAATAAATTGCTTACTTCCCTCTTGATTCTTGGGCGTTTCCACGAAAACCTTGTATTAGTACCTACGCCTTCTTGTTATATCGCATTCAAAGTGGGAAGTCAATAGGCTCATTACCTCAAATACTTTACCTTGGCACCTACATGCTCAGCGAAGTTTCTTGAAAATATGGTAGTGCCAGAAGGAGCAGAAAGGTAATACCAAAAATCATTAGATGCAGGGTTTAACGCGGCGTATATAGTTTCAAGTCCTGGATTGCTAATAGGTGCGGGCGGAAGCCCTGCATAACGATAGGTATTATAAGGAGAATCAAGCTGAGTATCCTTTAGTAACACTGCAGCAGCATTGCCCCCGGTAATATAATTAATAGTGGCGTCCAGCTGCAGCGGCATGCCTGCACCAAGCCTACGCCATATAATATCGCTCACCTTCGCGCGGTCTTGTGGCTCTCGTACTTCGCGTTCAATCAATGAAGCGACCACCATAATCTCATGTAGCGAATGCCCAGCTTGCACAATCTCACGCCGCAACGCAGGACTTACTTTTTGATCAAAATTCTTCAGCATCATGCGAATGCTCTCGTGTACACTTTGTCCCTTAGGAAAGTGATACGTATCCGGAAATAAATACCCCTCCAGTCCTGCACCGCGTGGACGATCTTGCAAAAATTCAAATTCAGCAGCAAAGGCATAGGGCGCAGGTAAATCGGTGGTGTGATAATCTGCCACCGCAGGAAAACCTGCGAGTTCCCAAAATTCTTCTGCCTGCGCAAGGCCTGCGCGTTCAAATGCAAATCCGATATCCCGCAGATTCCAACCTTCAATTACCGTGAAAACAGTGTCGGGCGCCAAGAGTAATCCATGCCTTAATGCCTGCACCAACTTCATCACCGACACATGGGCGGGGATATGATACTCCCCTGTCTGTACATGCTTTGGTAATCCTGTAAAACCTGCCCATAGCTTGAATGCGCTCGTAGCTTTGAGAATGTCAGCCTCTTCAAGATTATCTATCACACGCCCGAATGAGTCTCCTGGCGTTACCACGAATATAATATCAGTGGCACCCTTACCTTGCGGCGCAGTGATGCTCAATACCAACCACAGCAACAATAAAGCACCACCAAGAGCCATTGAGCTTGTAATAACACGGGCCATAATTTAATCGCGAAAAATTTTATACGCCCTGTGCCGCCCTGCCTCCTGCATATAGTGCAGCACCTTTCGCATCAAGCACGCAGCTAATAACCCAGTGAAAAATCCACCCACAATATCAAGAGGCCAATGCACCCCCACATATACACGGGCGAAACTTACTAAGAAAGCTAAAAGAAAAAAAATGGAACTTCTTAACGCCCCCCAGCCCCCTCTTATCATAAGAGGGGGTGTGGCGGTGGTAATTCCATAAAGTAGTAAAAAAAATGCCATGCCAAATAAAAAGCTTGCATGCCCAGAAGGAAATGAACTCCCTAAATGTTCATACCCAATCAGCGGTGTGAAACTAAGGAGGTCAAATGGGCGTGGAAAAAAAATAACAAGGGTAATAAAAAATTGGATACACCATGCTAATGTACCGCTCATAAGAAGCAGAAAGGGGTATGGCACGCTTCTGGTTCTCCAAAGCTGTTCAATGCCCATCACCAAAAGCACTATAATGAGCACCGGCGTCAGCCAATGGGCTAATAACACCATGATGCCATCAAGAAGCTTTGAGTTTCCTACCCATTGGTGAATAAGTTGAAACAAGTAAAAATCCATAGTATGCTTTTTACTATACCACTATGCACGACGTTATACTATTAGCAGGAGGAAAAGGTGATCGGATGGCAAGTGAACTGCCCAAACCATTGGTACCCGTGAAAGGCAAGCCTATTTTATTCCATCAAATTGATTACTTCTTGCCCCATACCACGCGTATTATTATCAGCACCGGCCACCGTGCACAAGAAATTGAAGACGCGGTGAAGGCTGCCTACCCTATCGCCCCTATTGTAGTTGCACGCGAACACAAGCCCTTGGGCACCGCAGGCGGCATTAAACTTGCCGCAAAGCAGGTAACAAGCGAGTTCGTGATCGTTCTTAACTGCGATAATATCACAAATATTGTTGTCCCCATATTGCAGGGAATTACCGAAAATACGATTGTGGTAGGACATCCCGTATTGCCATTTGGTTTGGTAGAAGAACGCGATGGCTTTGCCATGTTTAAAGAAAAACCAACCCTACCCCTTTGGGTAAGTTGTGGCTGGTACGTGCTACAAAAAAATATCATCCTCCAAGAATTTCCTGATGTCGGCAGCATTGAATATGATGTATTCCCTCGCATCAAAGTCCGTATATATCGCCATGAAGGATGGTGGAAAGATCTTGGCACCAAAAAAGATATTCAAGAATGGGAAAAATTATAACGTAGTAGTGCTTTCCAAAATAATCCGGGGGAAAAATGAAAAATTAAATATCGTGCGGAGCACGCTGTGATAAATACTTCCACTAAATCCCTGCTTAATAATGGTTGCTTCATCAAGTGCATTGCGAGAAAATGTGGTAATAAAGCTTAGGGATGGTTGTTCTTTAGACACGGTAAAGGGCCCTTGAAAGCGGCATTCAATAGTGGTCCCTTGCAGTGAGCAGTTTTGAGGAACTTTTACTTGCTTCCCGCCTACATTCTGCATGGTTTGCAGGGGAGAAACATTTTCAACACCTGCCACTACAGGAAATTTCATATCCAACCAGGTATAAGAGCCGTAAGCAAAATTCTTTAAGGCTACCGTAAGATCGGTACTGGAAGGAGTATTTAGCACTTCAGCGCTTCCTGAAGGCTTTGCGGGAGGAGGTGGAGTACTAGAACCACCGCCAGTAATCAAATCACCAGGGGGTTGTAATTTTGTTACGTCCTCAAGAAGAGGTTTTTGAGGAGGATCTGTGGGAATGACGGGCGGATGTGACGTAGAGGCTTTTTCATGATTTACTCTTGCAGTGCAATTTAAGTGCTGTACCGCAAGAGGATCTTGAGGATACCCCTTAAAATGCACCGTGATGCCCAACGCAAGCTCCTCTAATCCAGCCACATCTTTAGTAGGTTTAATGGTGAAATTAAAATTTCCATCTTTTTTTGCGACATTATTTTGAATACGATATGCGCCCTTACGTGCATTACGGTACGGTTTATTATTGCGGTCCAATACTTCTCGTACTGCCAGAAGAGAAGGATCAATATCTTGAACAGGCTCAGATCCTCCATCTGCATGCACCTGTATTGTTCTCGAAATGGTATGTGAAAATACCGTATAATCCGGGTCACAGTGTGCGCTAAATTTTTTTGTTTTTGGGCTGTTATCGGTGGAAGGAGTTACGGAGGGCATTGGTACACCGTGGAAAGAAAAAACTTCACACGCTACAGGAATACTCGCAAGGACACCCCCTAAGACATCTCTATAGCGTGCGGTAAGGCGTATTACATCTTTCTCTACGCGCGCAGGACCATCTTCTTTTGGAAAATAAAGAATTTGGGTGGGATTATTTGGATTTACTT
>CAYHRN010000020.1:0-13660 GCA_964359155.1 uncultured Gammaproteobacteria bacterium
GACCAGACTCGGCAGGCGGGAGCAGGAAACTGTCTCCCGCCTGCCACCAAATTTTCAATAGTTTTTATTTTTTTGGCCCTACTACTACCACAAATTCTCCCTTTATGGGATTTTTTTTAATTTGATCAAGCACTTCTTCGGCAGTGCCGCGGTACACGGTTTCAAACATTTTGGTGAGTTCGCGGCAGACCACGAGCTGGCGGGTTTCACCCTCACCCCCGCCTACGGCGGGGCCTCTCCCCTCGAGGGAGAGGCGAGGATGCATATTTGCCCTCTCCCCTTGCGGGAGAGGGTTCAGCCCAGTAGGTGATGTTGGTGCATCAGGTGAGGGGTGATTCTGTTCAATGGCTCCCTTAAGCTCTTCCAATGTCTTTATAATCCTGTGCGTACTTTCATAAAAGGCCACGGTGTCGGGGCAGGCGGCAACTTTTTCAAAGTATTGTTTGCGATGTTTTTTATGCGGCGGAAAGCCCATGAAGACAAAGTGGTCCGTAGGGAAACCGGAAATAGAAAGAGCGGCGGTGAGGGCGGATGGGCCAGGAATCGGCACTATCGCGTGGGAAAATCCCCCTTGTGTTCCCCCTTTTGCAAAGGGGGAAGCAGGGGGATTTATCACGAGTGCTTCCACTAACTTCCCTCCCGGATCGCTAATCCCTGGCGTGCCGGCATCGGTGACGAGTGCTAAGTTTTTACCTTGTTCAAGTAATGCTTTAATTTCTGCCACTTTGCGCTCATCACTATGCTGATGATACGCAATGCAGGGCGTATGAATATCGTAATGTGCAAGGAGTTTTCTCGTCACCCGCGTGTCTTCGCACAATATAAAATCTACCTCTTTTAGCGTACGTAATGCACGTAAGGTAATATCTTCCAAGTTGCCAATAGGGGTGGCGACAATGTAGAGAGTTGTCATAGATAAGGCGATACGATAATAAGATGATACGTGTGAGGAGGAAAAAAGGCAAACTCCCCCTTCTATTTGTTGACGTAATTTTGCTATAGCAGAAAAATATCAACCTTGGAATTACTGGACTTTATGCATGATGAGCTTGTGAGGTTTTTATAAATGAAAAAACGGTAGGGCTCGTGCCGTACCGTTTTCGTCTACACAAAGAAAGTTAGCCTGGGGGAAATTTTAGTATTTTTTGTAAATTTTGTCGTGATGATCAAAATCAAGAATTTCTATTTCTGTGCGATTGATTTCGTACACAAGTACAAAGGGGTTGATATGTACGCGGCGGCGATTGCGAAGGACATTGCGTAAAGGTTTACCGAGTTCTGGATTGCGCAAGAGCTTAATGAGTTGGTTTTGAATTTTCTCTAAGAGTGCTTTATCCTTCTTGTCTAATTTAAAAATAATTTCCTCAAAATGAGGGCTAAAAATAACTTTATACGTAGGTGGTGTATCATGAGGGTTCATCTAAGCGATTTGAAAAAAATTTTCAGTGCTTTCGCTGAGGTAAAAGTTCTTCCCTTGCCCTGTGCTATCTCATCATGCCACTTGTCGAGTTTTACTTTATAGTCTTCCCGTACTTCTTCAGGAATTTGCTCACGCACGAGCACTGAAAGAGTCTTGAGTTGATTCTCCATGTGGTCTTGTCGCTCCAGGAGTTGCTGATATTGTTTTTGAGTAATGGAGGTATCCATACGTTTTTTATTGATTATACGCAAGAAAATACCTGTTGTCAAAAAAGAAAAAACGGTAGGGCTCGTGCTCGGGACCTCCTTGATGTCCAGAGCATATGCCGTACCATTTGTCCGTTTCCTCTACTCCTCCCTTTCCTGCAAGAATTCATAATGAAGAGTTGGCCCGCAACCCTTCAACTGAAAAGGCAGGACAGGCAGGAATTGTTCCCTGCTACCACCCTCACGATAGGCAACTAAGTCGGCCGGTGTACCCGGCACTCTCTCTATGTAAAGGGTGGTTTGAGGGGGTTCCACTTTCTTCATGAAGCACCTTACCTCTTACAGAGAAAAGTAAACCGTTTCCTCCGGGACATAGTTCCTTTTAAACACGCGGATTGTGCGGATGAAGGCGGATACTGCGGATAAAGCACATCTATTATCCGCGCAATCCTCTTAGATCCGTGTGATCCGCGAAGTACAAAAGAAACGATAGCCTGGGGGAATTACCTCACCTCACCTCTCCTTGTAAAGGAGAGGAACCGCCACGGGAGTGGTGCTTGCGGGCTACGCGCACACGGGCGAGTTCGCGCTCGACTGCCGCCGCGGCCATGGCAAAGCTTGCATCGTCGGCCACACGCACTTGCAGCAAGGCGTGGCGAGCGTCTTCTCGCGCTTTTTCCACGGCCTCGAGTGTTAACTCTTCGGCACGTTCGGCAGTGTCAGCAAGAAGCGTGACATTACTCTCTGGTTTTACACTGACAAACCCGCCCGAGACCGCAACGTACCACTCTTCTTTTCCTTTACGAAGCGTGATCATGCCAGGGCTAATAAGAGAGACAAGAGGGATATGGTTTTGCAGCACGGTAATTTCACCCAAGGGCGTGGGTAAAGAAAGGCTGTCGATGTCTTCTTTGTATACCACGCGTTCGGGCGTGGCGATGGTGAATAAGATCATACAGTTTTCAATTATCAATTTCCAGTTTTCATTGAATTTTCAATGATACATTGATCAATTGAGAACTCATTGTAAATTGAGAACTGAAAAATGAAAATTATGCTTTTACCTCTTCAATCTTCCCCTTCATATAAAAACTTTGTTCGGGAATACTGTCGAGTTCGCCGGCAAGAATTTTCTTAAAGCCACTCACCGTGTCTTTCAAGGGTACATAGGTGCCTGGGCTTCCCGTAAATACTTCGGCCACAAAGAAGGGCTGCGAAAGATATTTTTGAATCTTACGTGCGCGGCTTACGGTGAGTTTGTCGTCTTCACTAAGCTCTTCCATGCCCAAAATGGCAATAATGTCTTGTAAATCTTTATACCGCTGCAATATTTTTTGCACGCCACGCGCAACTTGGTAATGTTCTTCGCCAATGATCTGGGGATCGAGAATGGTTGAAGTTGAATCGAGTGGGTCTACCGCAGGATAAATACCAAGCTCGGAAAGGGCGCGCGAAAGCACCACGGTGCTGTCGAGGTGCGCAAATGTGGTAGCAGGAGCAGGGTCGGTAAGGTCGTCGGCTGGTACATACACTGCCTGCACCGAAGTAATAGAACCCTTTTTGGTGGAAGTAATACGCTCCTGGAGTTCACCCATGTCTGTGGCTAAGGTGGGCTGATACCCCACGGCCGAAGGAATACGGCCAAGGAGCGCGGATACCTCGGAACCTGCTTGAGTAAAACGAAAGATATTATCTACAAACAAAAGCGTGTCTTGGCCTTGATCGCGGAAGTGCTCGGCCATGGTTAACCCTGAAAGCGCCACCCGCATACGCGCACCAGGAGGTTCATTCATTTGGCCAAACACCATGGCAGTTTTATCAATAACGCCGCTTTCTTTCATTTCGGTATACAGTTGATTGCCTTCACGCGTACGCTCACCTACACCAGCGAATACGCTCACTCCCCCATGTACTTTGGCAATATTGTGAATTAATTCCATCACCACCACGGTTTTGCCAACCCCGGCGCCGCCAAAGAGGCCTACTTTACCACCCTTAATAAAGGGGCAAATAAGGTCAATCACTTTAATGCCGGTTTCAAACACTTCGGTTTTGGTGCTTTGCTCGGTAAAGAGGGGCGCCTTGCGGTGAATAGGGCTGCGCTGCGTGCCTTTGGGTGCAGGAAGCCCATCAATAGCGTCGCCCACGACATTAAACATACGGCCCAAGGATTCTTTGCCTACGGGTACAGAAATAGGTGCGCCCGTGTCTTGCACCTTCATGCCGCGCTTAAGGCCATCCGTACTTCCCATGGCCACTGCACGCACCGTAAGCGATCCTATATGCTGGGCGCATTCGAGAATAATTTTTTCCTTATCATTATCGATCTGCAGCGCGTTTAAAATTTGTGGCAGTCCGCTGTCGGCAGAAAACTCCACGTCTACGACAGGGCCAATGATTTGTTTGATAGTTCCGACATTCGTCATATGATTACAAAGATTAAATTATGATTACAGTGATTATTCCAGCGCTGCTTTACCAGCAGAAATTTCTGCAATCTCGCGGGTGATGCCGCCTTGGCGCACTTGGTTAAAGGTAAACACTAAGTCGTCAATCATGTCTTTGGCGCTTTCCGTAGCATTTTTCATGGCTACCATACGGGCACTGTGCTCACTCGCAGTGCTTTCGAGTATTGCCTGGTACACTTGCATTTCTACCATGCGGGGCAACACGGCGTCCAGTACTTCTTTGGGGGAGGGCTCGAAGAGGAACTCGGAGGGTTCATTGGAATTAACCCCTCCTTCACCTCCCCTTATGATAAGGGGAGGCAGGGTGGGGTTAATTTCCTTATTCCCTAATTCTCCCTCCTTCTCCAGCGGCAGCAACTGCTTCACCACAGGAATTTGCGAGAGCGACGATTTAAAATCGGTATACGCTATGTATATTTTTTTATATTTTTTAGCAATAAAATCATTCATTGATAATGCCGATACTGGGCGCACATCGGCAGCAGTGGCATGATTGGCCATATTTTGGAAACTTGCCACCATGTTCCAGCCCATGCGGCGCGCCAAGTCTTGGCCTTTTTTGCCCACACTCACTACATCAAACTTGGTGTTTTTTGGATGCTTTGAAAACTCCACGGCTTTTTTTAACATTTGTGCATTAAAGCCACCACATAATCCCCTATCCGAGGTGATAAGAACCAATAAGATTTTTTCTACACCTTCGTTTTTACATAACAACGGGTGTAATTCGGGAAGCTTACGGGAAAGCTCCAAAATAGTCTCCCAGCCTAAATTTGCATAGGGGCGGGTAGCCAGCACACCTTGTACCGCGCGGCGCATTTTAGAAGCAGCCACCAGTTCCATGGCTTTGGTGATTTTTTTGGTGTTGCCGACACTCTTAATGCGGCGACGGATAAGACGCGTGCTACTCGGCATACACTTTTTTAAAACTCTCAATCGCTCCCTTTAACGCTGCTTCAACTTCTTTGCTTAATTCTTTTTGCTTTTTAAGCATGTCCATCACTTCTTTTTTGCTGGAATCTAAGTACGCATGGAATTTGTCTTCAAAGTCTTTTACTTTCTCTACCGCAATATCGTCGAGATAGCCATTGATGGCTGCATAAATAATGGCCACTTGATGCTCAACGCCCATCGGAGAATACTGTGGCTGCTTTAACATTTCCACAATGCGGCGCCCCCTGTCGATTTGTTTGCGGGTTTGCGCATCTAAATCAGAGGCAAATTGCGAAAACGCTTCAAGCTCTCTAAACTGTGCCAAATCAAGGCGCAATTTACCCGATACCTTTTTCATGGCTTTAATTTGAGCAGCGCCACCTACACGCGATACAGAAAGCCCCACGTTCAGCGCTGGGCGAATGCCACGGTAAAATAAATCAGTTTCCAAATAAATTTGGCCATCAGTAATGGAAATCACATTGGTAGGAATATACGCACTTACGTCCCCTGCTTGGGTTTCAATAATAGGGAGCGCAGTAAGACTTCCACCACCCTTTTCTTTACTCATGCGGGCGGCGCGTTCCAAAAGGCGTGAATGTAAATAAAAAATATCGCCAGGGTAGGCTTCGCGTCCTGGCGGACGTCGTAATAAAAGACTAATTTGGCGGTATGCCCATGCATGTTTAGAAAGGTCATCGTATACCGCAAGTGCGTCTTTGCCTTTATCCATAAAATACTCGCCCAAGGCACAGCCGGCATAGGGCGCAATAAAGGAAAGGCTTGCGGGCTGGCTTGCACCGGCCACGACCACAATAGTATTTTTCATGGCACCTGCCTGTTCCAGCTTGGCCACGAGTTTGGCTACTTTGCTTTCTTTTTGGCCAATGGCAACGTAAATACTAATCACGCCCTGATCCTTTTGATTAATAATGGTGTCGATGGCAATAGCAGTTTTTCCTACCTGCCTGTCGCCAATAATAAGCTCACGCTGGCCACGGCCAACGGGTATCATGGCATCAATGGCTTTAATGCCGGTTTGCAAAGGAGTATTTACGGGTTCGCGCGCAATAACGCCAGGAGCAATTTTTTCAATAGGGTAAAACGCATTTTCTTTAATTGCGCCCTTGCCATCAATGGGCCTGCCCAATGGGTCTACCACACGCCCCAAGAATGCATCCCCCACAGGAATAGAAAGCACGCGCCCGGTACTTTTTACCATATCGCCTTCTTTAATCTGCCCTGCGTCCCCCAGCACCACGGCACCCACCATGCCTTCTTCTAAATTTAATGCCACCCCATATATGTCATGCCCGAATTCAAGCATTTCACTTGCCATCACATTGCTAAGCCCGGCAATGCGCGCAATGCCGTCACCTACTTCCAACACCGTGCCCACGTGTTGCGTAGCAGCATCGGCTTTAAATTGCTGTAGTTGTTGCTTAAGTTCGGCAATGACATTAAGTTTTGTGGGCATAATTAGAAATTAGACATTACGTGTTGTAATTGTTGCAATCTGCCGCTTACACTCATATCAACTATGTCATCGTTTATTTTGAGAGCGACGCCACCGATTAACTCAGGCTTCACGATATGTTGATACTCTAAATTAGTGCCCGTGTAGACGGTTTTTAAGGTAGTGAGAAAAGCCGAGGGGAGTAGACGTGCACTATAGGTGGTGACGCTTGCAGTATGTTCGCGTGTGTTGTAGATGCGTTGATAGATTTCTAAAATACGCGGCAAAGAGTTTAACTTTTTTTCACGTGCGAGAAGCGCAATAAAGCCCTTAAGCTTTAGTCCTCGCTCGGTTTTGTTCTCGATTTTTCCTAATGTATAGAGCGCAACAGCATACCGCTCAAGTGAAATTTTCATACATCAACCCTTGCGCAACGCTTTTGTTGCAGCTTCGACTATTTTTTTATCAAGTTCTTCTGTTACTACCTCACCAAGCGTGACGCGGCTTGCAGAAACTACCAATTGCATAAGCTCTTTACGAGCGGCTTGCATCATTTCTTCGTGCTCACGTTTCAGTGTCGCACGGCCTGCTTCCAACATTTTTGCAGCCTCGTCTTGTGTTTGCTTGATGAGGGACGCACGGAGTTGTTCGGCATGTGCTTTGCTTTGCCCAATAACTAATTGCCCTTGCCGCTCGGCATCGTTCACTATTTTTTGGTATTCTGCCGCACTTTGAGTAAGCCTTTTTTCTGCTTCGCTTGCATCCTGCAGCCCCTTTTCAATGCGCGTAGTTCGCTCCTGCATCAATTTCAGCATAGGTTTGTAGAGGAATTTATATAACACTGCCAAAAGAATCGCGAAGTTTACTAACTGCGCAATAAGCAGCTTCCAGTCTATGCCCAGGCTATGCAAAAGCTCCATAGCCTATACGAATTTAATCACCAATGCCACCACCAGCACGTAAATGGCAATAGCCTCGGTAAAGGCAATGGCCAAAATCATGGGGGTCTGAATCTTGCTCGCAGCCTCGGGGTTGCGGCCAATCGCATCCATAGCATGACTAGCTAATTTACCAATCGACAGCGCAGGGAAAATAACCCCTACCGCAATCGTAAATGCAGTGGCCATCGCTTTGACCGCTGCAAGATTTGCCAATGCTCCTTGTGCAATTTCGTTCTCCATACTTTTATTGTTATTAATTATTAGTTAAGATTAATGTGCCTCCTCATGCCCCATCATGGCCATTTTCATGAATACCAGGGTGAGCATACTAAACACTACTGCCTGAATAAAGCCTACAAAGATTTCCAGGAACAGAAACGGTAACGGAACTATGTAGGGAGCTAAAAAGAGTGCTACCGTCAGCAGCACCTCGCCGGCAAAGATATTCCCAAACAACCTGAATGAGAATGATATTACCTTAGCAAATTCTGCCACAAGTTCAAGGGCACCCACAAAGGTACCTACAAGGTAGGGCTTTTTCCAGGGGGCAATAAAAAATTTACTGGCATAATGCCGCATTCCCAGCACCCCAATACCTACTAGTTGCGTGGCAAACACAGATACTAACGCGATAGCGAGTGTAACATTCAAATCTGCTGAAGACGAACGAATAAAGGGCACAAGGATCAATTTGCCTTCATGCTGCTCCCAAAGGCCAATAGTGCCAAGGCCTGGTACAATTTCAATAAGGTTGGAAAGGAATACAAATAAAAAAATAGTAACCACTACCGGAAATGTTCTGAGTGATTGCGCGCGATTCCCTGTAATGCTATCCATGGTGCTTAATGCCATGTCAAAAAGCGCCTCTAGTACATTTTGAATACCGCGAGGAATTTGCGTAAGATTTTTCCTTACCAGCCACACTACTACAAATAAAACCAGAATAACCACCCACGCCATGATAAGGGTGTTGGTTACTGCAAAGCTGCCAATATGGAAAAGTGGTTCAGCCGCTAAAGAAATGTTCATAGCTTAGTATCTTTTTTTGAAGCTTCATTCATAATTTTAATGGTCTTCCAGTATACTGCCGTGCCCGAAATCATGAGCGCTACGCCTATGCCCGCCAGTAACATCCATGGACTACTTCCTAACTTAGTATCGAGCATGCGGCCACCAAGCGCAAAAATAATAATGGGAATGGCAACGGTATAGCCCAATTCCCACGCTAGCCCCAATGCTTGCGTGATACTACGGTTACTCATAAAAATTAAAGTAGTATAAAGCCTATTCCCTGGCTTGTAAATAGGCCTTGGTGAATGTCCCTACCACTAGAGCTGCTACGATAACACCAGCAATATTTTGTAAAATTTGGGGAAGTGCTGGCATTTGTCCACTTGCAAGAGCGAGTGGATTTGTTGGTGCAAGTACGGCAAACAACAACGAGATACCTATACCCAATACTGTGATAACGAGACCTAAGGAAAATGTACGCCAGAAGTTGCCCTTGGTGATTTCCCAACTTTTGGAAAGAGAAGATATAATACCCTTATCGTCGAGCATGGTCGCAAACGGGAAATAACAAAAACGAACTGCAAGGAAGATGCCTGGAATAAGAAGAAGTATAGACCCAGCGCCAACCATTGCCACAAAAAGAATATATGAGAGAACTACGGGGATGCACTTCTTTAAACTCATCATAAGTGCTTCCTTGGGAGAAGGCGTTTCCATGATGGCGTCTGCGGTAAGTCGCACTGACATAAGATACAGAATGAGCATCACTAATCCACCTACTATGACGATAGGCGCAATACTTGTCCATAGACTAAAAAAGTCTCCTGCAAACTGTTGCGCTAATGCAGGATCAAAAGAAGAGCTTACATTATCTGGCAATGTTTGCGCCCCCACGTTATTGAAAGGTTGTAATTGCTCCATCATGGGGCTTAGCATTTTATATACAGCGCTGCTTATATAGCGCCCCATAAAAAAATTAATCACGCCGGCTACTGCAAGCGGGATCAAAGTTATAGGGTTCTTGAGCATGGTACTAATACCCTGCTCTAGTGCTTCGCCAATACGAATTTGCATATGATTTTACGAAATTTTAGTTTACAATTTACCATGAAGTAGTATAGCATGCAGAAAGAAGGCGGGCTATAGTGTAGTGGTAGCACGAGACGTTCGGGACGTTTTAGCCCCGGTTCGAATCCGGGTAGCCCGAGGACTATGAAATTCCATCGTTTTTTTATTGAGCAAAAGATTCAAGGATCAAGTATCACTATTACGAATGGCGCACTTCTCCACCAGTGGGTTCATGTATTGCATTTGGAAAAGAATGAGGAGGTAGCACTATTTGATGGGAGTGGGTTAGAGCATTGTGCACGCATTGAGTTGCTGGATAAAAATCAAGCACAACTTAGCGTTGTGTCCTCGCAAGACCCCGGCACTGAACCCGTGATAAAAATTACTCTATACCAAGCTTTAATTAAAAAAGATAATTTTTTTCTGGTATTACAAAAAGGCACTGAAGTGGGCGTGAGTGCCTTTACTCCTGTACTTGCTTCTCGGAGCGAAAAGAAAGCTTTCAATGCTGAACGTGGGCGAAAAATTATTCAAGAAGCTGCCGAGCAAAGTGGAAGGGTAAAGCTACCAGCTTTGTACGAGGTGGCGTCTCTGCAAGATGCACTAAGGCAAGCGCCAAAGCCGATTGTGTTTTTGCATGCAGGAGTCCACCCTCACCCCCCGACTATAGTCGGGGGCCTCTCCCCTCAAGGGAGAGGCGAATTGTTCCCTCTCCCCTTGCGGGAGAGGGTTAGGGTGAGGGGTTCCCTTAGCCTCTTCGTAGGCCCTGAGGGTGGTTGGACGCCAGAAGAGGTGGCGCTGGCAAAGGAAGCAGGCGCGACTATCGTGAGCCTTGGGCCGCGCACATTGCGTGCCGAAACCGCAGGCCCATTGGCAGCCGGAATTATTTTAGCTACTATGGAATAAAAAATCGTATGGCGAAGAAAACAAGCACGGGGGCGCTTACCAAAGAACAGCATGCCTTCCAAGACAAGCGGTACGCAGAAGGACACCAGTACGATTATGTGATTATTGGCACTGGCAGTGCAGCGCTCACCGTGGGCGCACTCTTAGCGCATGCAGGGTATACAATTTGTATGTTGGAAGCGCACGACACCGCAGGTGGGTATTGCCATACCTTTGAGCAAGGTGATTTTTCTTTTTGCGCACAGGAACACTATATTTGGGGCTGCGGAAAAGGCGGAAAGATTTATGAATTTTTAAAACGCATTGGGTTGGAAAAAGACATTACCTTTCACCTTATGGACCCCGACGGCTATGATCACATGGTAATGCCCGATGGAAAGCGGGTTAAAATCCCGTACGGGTGGGACAAATTGATACGCAATGTTGTTGAGGCATATCCCGACCAGCAAAAACCCATGGAAAAATTTATAAACACCATGGATACAATTAGAAAAGGATTTCGTTATTTACCCGGACGGCCATATACCGCTTCTAGGGTTCTGAATACATTGAAAGCATTGCCCCTTGTGCGTTACGTAAAGTCAACTTTGCAAGATGCATTTGATGCGTGTGGTGTAAGTATCCCTGCCCAAACCGTGCTTGCAGCGAATGCGGGTGATTTTGGTGCACCACCCAATCGTTTGTCGCTCTTTACGTATGCAGCGCTATTTGGTGGGTACAATACAGGTTCGTACTACCCCGTGAAGCACTATAAATACTATATTAGCCGTTTGGCAGAGTTCATCACCAGCCACCCGGGGTGCCACATATATTATGAAACCGAGGTGACACGCATTGCTACCGAGGGTAAAAAAGTTACGAGTGTGGGCACAAAAGATGGAAAGACATTTGTGGGAAAGAATTTTATTTGTAATGCGGATCCGCAAAAAATGGCGCACATGATAGGCTGGGAAAAATTCCCTCCCCGTGAGCAAAAAAAACTTAGTTACGAATACTCGCCTTCTGGTATTATGATTTATTTGGGCCTCAAAGATGTTGATTTACGCGCGCATGGCTTTGGTGCATTTAATATTTGGCATTGCGAGCAATTTGATATGAATAATATGTGGGATGAGGTTGGCAAGACGCAAATGGATGCGCCATGGTTTTTTATGTCTACGCCTACCTTGCACACAAATGAACCAGGTCTTACCCCAGGGCCCAATTACAGTATTCTAGAAGTTGCTACGTTTATCCCCTACGAAGTTTTTAAGACTGCGTACGATAAAAATTATGCAGAGTATGCAAAACTAAAACTAAGAATTACTAATAGTCTTTTGGATATTATTGAACAAAAGTATATCCCTAATCTTCGTAAACATATTGTGTCGCAGACCGTAGGCACGCCCATTACCAATGAAGATTTTGTCATGGCACCTTTTGGCAATGCCTATGGCAGCAATATGACGCCTGAACAGGTAAGTTTTGGGCGCCTTAAGCAAAAAACTCCTTTTAGCAATTTGTACTGGTGCAATGCCAGCGGTGGCTGGGCAGGGATGTACGGCACCGTGGGCACGGGCATGGGTTTATATATGGACCTTACCGGCGACCGATTTTACGATGGTTTTAAGGCACCCACGGATGAAGAGTTTATCCAAGCCCTTTAGCATCACGAAATGATGTACTTCGGTATGTCGCTTGTCAGACCCGCATATTTTTCTGCTGAAAAATTGCTCAGACTCGTGCCAGTCGCACTCCGTAAGGTCTTCCAAACAACATACCTCATGTCATTTCTTTACTAGTTTGTATGATGCTCTGTGCAACTCGCTGCCCACAACGCAATGCACCTTCGGTCCATGGGCTATTTAAGTAGTCGCCTGCAAAATATACATTGCGTTCGCCTTGGCCTTTTTGCAAAAATTGTGCCACGTGCTGTATATGTCCCTGGGAAAATTTGGGCATAGCCCAAGGCCAACGTTGCATATCGAAGGGTTCAAGTTGCTCAATGTTTTTTACCCATGGGCATACTTTCACAAACTCCTGTTGTACAGTTTCAAAAATCTCGTTATCGCTTTTATCTATGATGCTTTTAGCAAATTCTTCGTGTAGCCATACGCTTATCAGCGACATGTCGTTGCGCACCACTTCATCCCCTTTCATGGCCTCATTCACAAATCCAGAAATGCATTGATTTTCCACATACGGCACCCATACAATGGCAGTGTCTTGTGGTAATTGTGCACGTGGTACACGGAACGCAATGCTGATGGTGGAGGCGTAGGTAGTGCTTTTCAGAAGAAAAGCTTGTGAAGGGGTTGGATTTTTGTATATAAGCTCGGTGTCGTAGGTGCTACTCGCCAGCACTGCCGTATCAAATACTTCTTCGTGGGTGCTGGTTATGCTCACCGTGTCGCCTCCCTGCACCGAAGTAACAGGGGTTGCAACATGCACCTTGAGCCTTTTACAAAATGCTTCTGGAAGCGCACTCATGCCGCCTTTAGTATGGTGTAAATACCAAAGAGGTTGTTGATATTTAATGCAACTCATCACGCCTTGTAGCGCCGCCTTGCTTATTTCGTCACTGCGATGAAATTGATAGGTAGATACAAATGGGTCTACTAAATAATCTACTACTTCTTTGCCACAGCGTTGCTGCATAAACGCACGCG
Organism: uncultured Gammaproteobacteria bacterium; assembly: GCA_964359155.1. Lineage (GTDB taxonomy): Bacteria > Patescibacteriota > Patescibacteriia > CAYHRN01 > CAYHRN01 > CAYHRN01. The sequence continues at coordinate 13,058 of CAYHRN010000020.1, forward strand.
CGTTTTGAGTGTCGTAGTGCGCAAGACCCGAAAGATCTAGAAAACTACTTGTGCGGGGTGTAAAAAAATACTGTAATGCCATGCGTAGGCGAGAGATAAAGCCCACACAGTCTTTGTGGGAGACAATTTTGCCACCCTTCGCTACCCCATATTTCAAAAACTGCATTTTCTCCCAGGGAATATCAAATTCTTTGCAGTATGCTTGTATGCCCGTATAGAGGTTGCATAAATGATCTGCGCCAATATCGAATATAAGCCCGTCATGGGTACGGCTTGCCATGCGGCCACCCACCCAAGTTTCTTTCTCAAATACCGTCACTTCATACCCTGCGCGTTGCAGTTCGTATGCACAAGTCAACCCGGCAATGCCTGCGCCCACCACGGCGATTTTTTTCTTAGCTGTTTTCATACCTGCAAAAATGCCGCCGATCGGAATCGAACCGATATGGTATTGCTACCACTGGATTTTGAGTCCAGCGCGTCTGCCAGTTCCGCCACGGCGGCATGTATTCTTCTTTTGTTTACCCTATCACAGCTTGATTATTTTTTCCATGGATTTTTTGTTTCTTGACTTTTATTATAGAAAATGATAAATAGAAAGTA
>CAYHRN010000021.1:0-12768 GCA_964359155.1 uncultured Gammaproteobacteria bacterium
GTTTTGGTTGGGAGTGAGCGGGAGGAGGGGGATGAGAGGGGAGAGCAGCGGGGAACCCCCAACAGGGCCTCGCCCTGTACAGGGCGAGGCCCTGTTGGGGAAGTTGTGGTATAATGGTGACATGCCAAGCATGATTTTACTAAATCATATGCCTGCCAAGAACGCCATCAAAATATACGCAGAAGGAGGATATTATCACGTGTATAATCGCGGGGTTGAGAAGCGTACCATATTTGAGGATGATCAAGACTACAAAGTATTCTTAAGCTTTCTTAAATGGCACCTTACGGAGCATGTGCCGACCGACATTATTCCTGGTGTTACTATCCCCCGCAGAAGAAAAACAAACCTCTTTGATCAGATCGAATTGTCAGCATACTGCTTAATGCCAAATCATTTTCATTTACTTGTGCATCAGCGTACTGCCAATGCGATGACCGAATTTTTGCAAGCGCTGAGTACAGGGTATGTGATGTATTTTAATAAGAAATATCAGCGCGTGGGGTCTTTATTTCAGGGTCCTTATAAAGCGGTGATGGTCGATAAAGATGCGTATTTATTGCATCTTTCACGCTATATTCACTTAAACCCACGTGATATTGATGGTGTAAAGGTGCATGAATGGCCGTATTCTAGCTATGGAGATTATCTGCGTCAGCGCCATACGCCTTGGATTCATAAAGATTTCATCCTTTCTTTATTTGCGAGTGACTTAAATCGTTCGCCGAGCGACATGGGTTCCTATCAAAGTTTTGTAGAAGAGGCTTTACCCCAAAATGGGAGAACCCATGGCATGGATGGTTTAGAGTATCTTTGTCTTGATGATGAACCCCATGCAGGGCCTCGCCCTGTACAGGGCGAGGCCCTGTTGGAGTTATCCACGTCGGACGCGTATTGACAAATAAAAGTGTGGTATACTGAAGTATAAGTTTTACACATTTTTTTGTTTTGATTTTTGTAATTTTAGTTTTTAAAAAAATGTTTCAAATTATATGCGTACCATGCTTCGCGTGGGGGTAGCACTTACCTCCTTCGTACTGTTGGTGGGTGTGGCATCGTTTGCCCATGCCCAATTATTAGATTGGCGTTTATTTTTACAACAGAGCGAGGTGACTCCGCGGGTGCGGGCGCAAGAACCTACTGCAGCACCTACAGCAGCTGTTCCTGTAGAGGATCAACATGCTATAAAGGCTCAGGAAAGAAAACCCATGCCTATTGTGGAAGTGAATGAGGATGAAGATTCTCGCCCTCAGCGTACCGTGGACGCACGCTGGATTAAGGATACTCTGCGGAGTATTAATGATTTTGTGCGTGAAGCCAAGGCTTTGGTTAAGAAGGCCAAGGCGGTGCCTGCGTTACTGGCAAATGTTAATGGTCTTCTTGTAGAAGCAGGTGAGTATAAACAACGTATTGCCGCGGCGCAAAAAAGCGGTGAGATGGACGAATTGGAAGAGGCATTACGTGGCTTTCATGAAGACCGCGATGAAAAAGATCGTAATATATGGGATCGTATGAATGTGATCCGTATGGGTATTGAAATGCCACGCCAAGTAAAAGACCTTGGCCGTGCCATAAAAAATATCACCAAGATTTTAGCACAAAAGCAAACACTTAAGGCTCTTGAGGAATTAGGCTTGGATGTGAATATGCTGAATGCGTCGGCCGCTACATGGCAGGCTACATTGAATACTGTGCAAACAGCCATAAGCCAAGAAGATTTTGAAGCGGCCCAAGAGGCCATGGAAGAATTTCACCAGGAAGGTAAGTGGCCTGGTGAATTAGAAGGGATTTTGCATGGGTTGCGTGATGCTGCACAACGTGTGCGAGGCATTAAAAATCAGGAACTTAAAGAAGCAGTGATGGATATTTTACAAGATGTTCTGGAGGCGGTACGGCAAGGCGATTATCGTGATGCACGCGAGTTGATGGAGGCCATTCGCCCAGAATTAGAAAAAATGTGGCAGCAGTTTATGGGTTTTGGCATGGAGCGCGATATTGACCCCAAGATGCAAGCTAAGCTTGATCGTTTGCGTGCAAAACTAGAATCTACAGCACAACGGTTTGAAGAACGCCCCGCGCAGAAGCAAGGTGAATAACCCTGTTGCACATTTTAATAATCATTTTATATGAGTACGTGGATTCAACAACTAGTAGGGTTTATTACTGTGCTGACCATGGGGTATGCAGGGTATGCGAATATTGCCCCAGGAGGGCAAGTAGGGTACCCGACACAAACTCCGCAGATGTGGGCACAAACTAGTACGGGGTCTGCTACATCTACAACAAGTAGTGATCCTGCGGCAATGTGTGCCAGTGCAGGAGGTACTTGGTCCCCCTCTGCTACTCCACCATGTGTGATGCCAGGTAGTAGTGGAAGTACCACCTCATCGAGCTCCACCGCTTCGTCAACTACTACAGGTTCAAGCGCTTGTACTAGCACGCAGTATTGGAATGGTACGGCGTGCGTTGCCATGGAAACACCTCCACCTACTCCTACCAGCACCACCCCTGCATCTTCCTGCGGTTCTGGTTTTTATTGGAATGGTTCAAGTTGTGTAGCCAATCCTACATCTACCATGAGTACCTCATGTCCTGCAGGGCAAGAATGGCGGCAAACCGCTTGTGTTGTCACCTCATCGCCTGCACCAGCCACATCTTCCACTACCAACACTTGGACCGCGCCAACTGCCGCATCGTGTGCAGCGCAGAATATGAATTACTGTACACCTACCAGCGGAGGAAGTGGTTGGTGTAGTAGTAGCGAATGCCCACCTTCAACTCCTGCAGCATGTACAGCCAAAGGCTGGGCATGGTGTGCGGATTCCACTGGCTTTTCTTCAGGCGGTTGTATGATGAGTGCAGGGCCATGTCCTAATAGTACTCCTACCCCCATGCCCTCAGCGCCTACCAGTTGCCCTCAGCCCAGTTGGCCAGAAGGAAAATATCTTTGCACCTCGTCGGGTTCTTATGCAAGTACGTACTGTTCTAGTAATCCTTGTACGCAAAGTCAATGTAGTGCCGCAGGTAAAAAATGGTGTGATCCTGCTCCTATGCCTGCCGGGAGTATGGCTTCTAGTTCTACTCTTCAAGGTTGGTGTACTGATAGTACCTGCCCTACTACAAGTACGCCTACTCCCACACCTGTTCCTACTCCCACGCCAACTCCTATGCCCGTACCTCCTCCTACGCCTGTGCCTCCAACGCCACCAACTCCTACCACGCCACCTCCACCTCCCAGCCCCACCACATGTCCGCAAGCAGGCCAAAGTGCTGACATGAAGTATAAGTGTACTTCTTCTGGTCCGTATGCCAGCGGTAGTCCATGGTGTTCCACTATGCCTTGTGCACAAAGTGAATGTACTGGCTCTGAATTTGAATGGTGCGACCCTGCCCCCACTACTTCTACTACTGCCATGTATACGCCTCAAGGGTGGTGTTCAAGAAAATCAAATGGTAGTGGTTGCCCAGTCTATACTGAGCCAGCTTGTAAAGCCAAGGCAGGTGATTGGTGTCAGGGAAGTGGTGGCGGTATGGGGTGGTGCGCCACAAATGGCGCCACGTGCCCGAATGAAAATAAAGATAAACAAGATTGCGTTGCGCGAGGAGATGAGTGGTGTTTACCTATGGGTGGCGGTGGGTACGGGTGGTGTGCGGGTAAAACAAGTGGCGGGTGCCCGGCGCGCACACAAACTGAATGTAGCGAAAAGCAAGGTAAGTGGTGTAAAAATGCTCCTATGCCGGCAGGTATGGCAATTCCTGCCACTATGCAAGATGGGTATTGTGTCACTGGTTCTTATGCCGAATGCCCTATTTATGCAAAGGCTGATTGTACTACCGCGGGGCGGCAATGGTGCGTGAATACCTCTACATCGTATAGTGCAAGTCCCATGTCTATGAATGGTATGGACAATGGTTGGTGTGCGAGTAAAGGCAGTACTTGTCCGCCTGGGCAAGAACCAAAACCCGAACCTAAGCCATCTCCTTGCCCTGTGGCTATGTATATGCCTTGTCCACCAGATACCAAAGAAGAAGCCTATACCAATGCACAAGGGTGTACTATGCAACGCTGCGTGAAGAAAGGTGGCCCTGAGCCCGTACCATGCCCTGCCATAGCGCCACCAACATGTGCCAACAACGAAGAGGTGGTATGGAAATATGAAAGCGGTTCTTATGGATCCTCCTCGTGCCCAAGGGCAGAATGTCGCCCACGCAAAGAAACCTGTGCGCCCCCACCGCCCGATAACCAATGCCCTGGGGGTTGGATTGCCCAATATTATGGTATACCTGCGTATGGCGATGCACGCGCGCTCACTATAAATACATGTCCGTGGTATGAATGTAAAAATACCGAACATGATCGTACGGAAGAATGCGTGAAAAAAGCAGTGGGTGAAACGTCGTATGCACTCATGAAGAGCGGACGCTTGAGCGATGCCGCGATGCGTGAGCTTATGCCTAAGATGCAGCCGTGTTTTGGTGTGGTGCCGCCTCCACCGCCACCCCCTGGACCTGAGCCAGAGCCACGGCCTGTACCAGTGTGTAATTTGCCTTCCATGAAGCGTGATATGGACCGTGAATTGCAACGTGTGTTGCGCGATATGGATGCGGCGGTGGAGAAATTCAGAAAAGCGGGTATTACCGTGCCCGTGATCTATGAAGCATTGTTGACGAAAATAAAAACCTTAGCAGAACAAGCTGCCAAAACTTCCAATTGCGATGGTTTGTTTACGATTGGTCGTGACTTACCAGAACTCATGCAACAATTACAAGAACAATTATTAGGCATTGAACATATTGCGCGCGTGGGCGAAGCAGTGAAACGGCTGGATGGTGAGTTTAAAGCATTAGAGCGTACCTGGGCGCGTACGTTACGTACCTTGCAAGGGGTTACCAAGCAACAATTACATCAAGAATTTAAAGATGCCGCGGCTTTATTCAAGAGCCTGGTAGAGGCCGTGAAGGCAAGTGCGCAAAGCGCTGATCCTGATAAAATTGAAACCGCAACGCGCCAAGCGTTTGAGGCATTAGATGTAGTGCGCAGCACTATGCAAACTGGTGACATCTTAGTGAATTCAGTAAAAATCTTGCGTGCGGTACGCCGAGAAATACGCAATGCCGCAAGTCTTGCCAAAGAGCTTAAGGAAGATGAGGAAGATGTGAGTGAGCTTGAAGAGCTGATTCAAGAGATGAGCAGTCTTGTGAAAGAGGCCGACACCAAGCGTGTCGCGTGTAGCCGCAAACAAGATGCAAGTTGTTTGGTTTTGTTTAAGCGTTTTATGGAAACGCGTCAAGATTTAGAGTTTCTCGTGAATGATTTCAATGGTGTGGGCGAAGATGTAGCATATTATAACTTTTTGGGAGTAGGAAAATTAGGACAAGGTCTTGAAACTTTTGAGAAAACTAAGACCTTTGAGTTCTTTGCGTTGTAGTTCCTTGATAGGGTTCACCATTTACAAGGTTCAACCTCGTACGAGGTTGAACCTTGTTGGGGAGAGTTTCTGTAGTTGACTATTTTTTCGCAGTAAGGTACATTATGAATAACTTCCGTAGACCGTAGGTTTATCCAGTACATTCCTAATGTGCTGGACTAATAATTCCTACATGAGGAAAGGCTCAATGGAGCTTTTTTATTCTGCGGTAACGCAGAATTTATTTTTTTACATACCATCATATGAAGACAAAAGCACAAAAGAAGGAAATTGTTACCAAATTGGTCGAGAAACTACAGAAAACTAAGTCATTGGTGTTTATAGATTTTACCGGGTTGAAAACTACCGAGGTGAATGAACTACGCGATAAGTGTTCTGCCGAGAAGAGTGAGTATGTGGTGACCAAAAAGACCTTGTTTGATGTAGCTGCCCTTGAAGCTGCTAAGGCAGGGGTAAGCCTGAAGGATGTGAGCGCTAAGGCATTGGAAGGAGAAATAGCCCTACTCCTAGGATATGGCGATGAATTAGCTCCTATGAAGTTAAGCCATGCATTTGGCAAAGACCATAAAGCCATGAAGATTCGTGGCGGAGCGTATGAAGGGATGTGGCTGGATGCGGCGAAGGTATTGGCCATGGCAAAACTTCCTGGCAAACAAGAGCTGTTGGCACGATTAGTAGGAAGTTTGCGCGCGCCGCTTGCGGGTATGGTGAATGTGCTACAAGGAAATCTGCGAGGGCTGGTGCAAGTCCTGCAGCAAAGAGCACAGAAGATTTAATTCTCAGTTATCAGTTCTCAATTTTCAATGAGTTTTCATTGCATCAATGATCATTGAGAACTCAATGGAAACTAAAAACTGTAAATTGAAAACTAATTAATAAAAATAACTATGAGTGATGAACAAAAGACAGTCGAGGTTCCCGAGAAGTTCAAGTCGTTGGTGGAGAGCATTGAAAAGATGCCCGCACTGGACTTGGCAGAATTAGTAAAGGTATTAGAAGGTAAGTTTGGCGTAAGCGCTGCTGCCCCCATGATGGCGATGCCCGCTGCCGGTGCTGCTGCCGCAGGTGCACCCGCAGAAGAACAGAGTAGCTTTAATGTAGAGCTTACCGACGCTGGTGCCAACAAGATTGGCGTGATTAAAGTAGTGCGTGAAGTGACTCAAAAGGGCTTGAAAGACGCCAAAGATTTGGTGGATGCCGCTCCTAAGATGATCAAAGAAGGTGCTTCTAAGAAAGAAGCCGAGGAGATTAAAAAGAAAGTAGAAGAGGCCGGGGGAAAAGTGACGTTGAAATAATTTTCACAATAAAAAAGAGGCCCATAAGGGCCTCTTTTTTATTTCAAGTGGCTCGCTATAAACTCCACCACCCCAAGGTTGGTAAGCAAGGTAATCGTCTTGGTTTTTTCATTTACTCCCACATCGCGCAGGCCATTCCAAATGGGGGAGGTATATTGAGTAACGGGCATACCGGTTTCTTTAGAAAGCACGATAAGGCGTTTTGAAGGAGCGTCAAGCAGGTATACGTATTTTGATGAGGGCGACGTAGCCAGGCGAGCAACGCCCGCAGGCTGTGGGTCAATGCTTGCTTTGAAGGTGCCGGGTTTTCCTGCATCAAACTGTTGCACAAGTCCTTGAGGAGTACTGGTAAACACCGAACCATCAAGCGTGAGCAGGCTCACGCCTTGTAAGAGTGCTTTACCTGTCTCTCCGGTAAGCCATGCTTTGGCTTCTGCAAAGCCACCCTCGATGGGCACTAGTTTCCAAATTTGGCCTCCTGCGGCATCTAAAATATATAGTTTTTTATTATACAGCGCGGCGCTGGTAATACTGCGTATACCTTTTTGAGGCAGGGTAAGAGTAGTGAACGACGTTTTTTTAATATCAAATTCTTTCAGTACATTTTTTGAGGTTATCAGCAATACGCTTGCGTGATCGGTTGCAAGAACCTGGGTAATCGCGCCATCTTCTTGGGGGAGGGTGAAGGTTTTCACTCCCTCGGGCTTTAGGTCTTTACGAGGTACTATAGCAATTTGCCCTTGCGCAATAAGCACTAAATTTGTTGCGGTGGTGAGTACCCATTGGCTTGTTTTTAATGAGGCTGAAGGAAAGGCTATGAGCGTGGGGTTTGCCGGTGTGAGCATATGCTGTAGTTTTTGTGTGGCCTCTGCAATGGCGTTTATGATACTTTCTCGTTGTGGTGCAAGATCGGCAGGCAGCTTTACGGGGAGTGCTTGCAAAAGAAGTTGCGCATTTTTGAGTTTGTTGCGTGCGCCGCTTTCATTGTTTGCAGCAAGCAGGCTTTCAGCTTGGGCATAGGTAGAACCTAGTTCGGAAATTTGTGCAGTAAGCTTTTGATGCATTGCTGTTTGTGTAGCGCGATAGCGCGCTACACCATACCACGTGCCCCCTCCTACGATGAGCATAATAAGAATAGGTACGAGTATGCGTGGGGCGCCTATAAGGCCCCATGTGGTATTAAGTGCGCGTGCGAGTGGTCCTCGCATAGTGACAACGCCTTTTCCTGATATTTTGAGCGTTGCAATCAGCCCGTGAGCTCCCACGGTGAGTATAGTGCGTATTCCTTTCTTGAGCGCAATAACTACGTTATGTGCTCCACGAACTACCGGTGCCAGGCGTTCTTGTAATGATGGGCCCGTAGAGGCGCGGCGGGGAGCATTACTTACCGCGCTTGCCTGCGCAAGCTCTTCTTCGGTTTTACTTTGCACACCAATAATAAAGGCCGCAAAGGGTAAATGCCCCGAAAGTTGCGATAAAAAGTGTTCGAGCCGTTCGGCAGCAACTGTGGGCTCGTATTTACCAATGGTTTTTTTCAAATACTCAAACGAAAGCACATCACATAAACTACTGGTGCAGAAAATAAGGGTGGTAAATTCTTTTAAGGGCCCTGAAAATACTTGCGCAAACAGCGGCGACTTGGTCCGTGATGCTTCCACCACATCGGTCATATGCCAGCCGCCTTCTTCTTTTTGGGAAGGGGTAAGGAGGAGTCCGCGCATCGCGCCCACCCCGGCAAAGGCAATTTCATCTTGTTCTAAGTAAATAAGAAGTCCTGAAAATACCATGGGGCGTGCCCCAGGCACCGCGCGGGTGGGGGGAAGGTCTAAAGAAATTTTTTCATTGGCTTGCTTTACGATATATTCAAAGCGTGTTGCTAAGTCGGTTTCGGTCATGTCGGCAGCGGTATGGGCACGGTCGAGCACGGTAATAAAGGAAGAAAGAAATTTTTCAGCCGCAGCCGTAGCTTCGGAAATTTCAAAAATACCCAGCACCTTGGTGCGTACACTATTGCGTCGCTGTGCATCGCTTTGAAAGGCCTCTAAGGCTCCAGGGGCCCGGTCAGGATCATACAGGAATACAGGTGCAATATGGGTACTTGTCATAGGCATATACTTGGTTCTAATGTACAATAGAGAGAGTAAAATGTAAATGTATGCTGCAAAAGCTTTTTGGCTCGCCCTTGCGGTTTAAAGTCTTGCGTGCCTTATTACATGCGCCGGCGCAATCTTGGACCGAGCATGCCTTGCACAAGAAAACACGCGTTGCGGCACGCACCTTGCACAAGATTATTGAAGATTTGGAATCCGTGGGGCTTTTGGTGGTATTACCTCAAGGCAAAACTCAAACGGTAGCTTTAAATACCACCTCGTTGGTGTATCCTGATTTGCGTACCTTATTTGTAAAGTCTGAACTTTTTTTTGAGCGTGAATTTTTAAAACGGCTGGCGCGTTGTGGCAACCCTTCGTATGTGGCGCTTATGGGCCGTTTTGTAGGCGATATGAAATCGCATGTGGATGTGTTTTTGGTGGGGACCTTTCAACAAGCAAAGCTTAAGAGCCTTATGAAGTCCTGTGAAAAAGAATTGGATCGCGATATCAACTATAGTGTGATGAGCAGACGTGAGTTTGAGTTTCGGCGTACCATGACGGATAAATTTTTATACGATATGCTCGAGCGCAAAAAAATTGTGGCGATTAACAGACTCAGCATCTAAGTATGGATTTACTTTCCGACCTTAATGAAGCCCAGCGCAAAGCCGTCACCCATACCGGTAGTCCTTTATTGATTGTGGCTGGCGCAGGTACGGGTAAAACCACGGTAGTGACGCGGCGTTTTGCATGGCTTGTCGCACAAAACCTTGCCGCACAAGATCATATACTTACCCTTACCTTTACTGAAAAGGCAGCGAGCGAAATGGAAGAGCGTATTGATCAACTGGTACCCCTTTCCTCAGGCGAACGATGGGTGATGACCTTTCACGCGTTTTGTGAACGTGTCTTGCGCGTGCATGCACTGGACGTAGGGCTCCCCGGGGATTTCAAAATTTTGGATACCACCGGGCAATGGTTACTGATGCGTCGAAATTTGGACAAGTTTTCTTTAGACTATTACAAACCCTTGGGCAATCCCTCTAAGTTTATCAATGTGCTCTTAGATCATTTTTCGCGGGCGAAAGATGAAGGCATTACCCCAGAAGCATATATGGTGTATGTACAGGCGCAGCAACTTAATACCGATAGCGCCGACCTTACTGAGGTAAGTGAGGTAGCCCGTTATGCGGAAATCGCCCATGCCTATCACCTCTATCAGCAGATCAAGCTGGACCAAGGATTATTTGATTTTGGCGACCTCATGCTGTACACCTGTGAACTATTTCAAAAACGTCCTGCGGTGCTTACCGCGTGGCGTAACCAGTTCCCGTATATTATGGTAGATGAATTTCAAGATACCAATTTTGTCCAATACCAGGTGATGAAACTGTTAGGGCACCCCAGTAACAATATCACAGTCGTAGGGGACGATGAACAATCTATTTATGCTTTCAGGGGCGCCTCCATGAGTAATATTTTGCATTTTAAAGATGAGCATCCTACTGCTACCTCGGTGGTGCTGACCGAGAATTATCGTAGCTTGCAAGGAATTTTAGATAAGGCATATAGTTTTATTCAAGCCAATAACCCCAATCGGCTTGAGTATACGCTCAAAATTCCCAAAAAGCTCAAGGCTACTCGAGAAGGTTCTGCGGTGATCAAGCACCTTCATGCGTCAAGTTTAGCCGAAGAAACCCAGCTCATTGCCGATACTATTCTTAAGCTTCGCAGGAGTGATCCCACTCTGGCCTTCCGTGACATTGCGGTGCTTGCCCGTGCCAATAGCCATATTGAAGGCTTGTTGCCTACGCTCGACCGTGCAGAGATTCCCTATCAATTTTTGGCATCTTCTGGCCTTTATGCCAAGCCCGTGATATTGGATGTAGTGGCGTATCTTAAACTGTTGGATAATTATCATGAAAGTGCGGCCCTTTACCGGGTGCTTACTATGCCATTCCTTGGCATGCCGTACGAAGACATTGCGCTGCTTACCCATTATGCCAAACGCAAAGGTATTTCTCTTTACGCAGCGCTTAAGGCATCCACATTGAGTGGCATTTCTGAAAAGGCAAATAAGATAATCGATACTATTCTGCACCGTATTGCCACCCATAGCGTGATGGCGCATGAGGGGCATGTAGGGAAATTGATTTTTGCGTTTTTGGAAGAGTTTGAATATCTTACGTATCTTGCGGGGCGTGCCCAGCTTGGCAATATTGTGGCCATCGCTTCACTTTCGGCTCTGCAGCAGTTCCTGAAAAAAATAGAAGAATTTATGGTGAACGAACCCCATCATACCCTACACCATGTGATGGAAACACTTGATTTGCTTCTGCAAGCAGGGGATGAGGGGAGCATGTCGCCTCTTGCAGCAGAGCAAGGGCCCGACACGGTGCAGCTTATGACCGTGCATGGGGCTAAGGGCTTGGAGTTTCGCTATGTGTTCATTATCAATATGGTGGATTTGCGATTTCCATCAGTGGAACGGAAAGAACCACTTCCGTTGCCTGAGCCTTTAGTAAAAGAACTATTGCCGCCGGGTGATTTACATATTGAAGAAGAGCGGCGCTTATTATATGTGGCGTTAACCCGCGCAAGGGATGGGGTATTTGTAACCTCGGCAGATGATTATGGAGGTCTTCGCAAGAAAAAGCTTTCACGGTTTTTAATCGAAATGGGATTTGCAAAGCCCGAAGTGGTAGAGCCCACGGGACAGGTGATATTTAGGGATCAAAATCCTCACGCTACGCGGGATCTCGCGCAGCGAGACAATGACCAAAACCTAAAACCTATAACCTATAACCTACCCTCTTCCTTCTCCTTCACCCAACTCAAGGCATTTCAAGCATGCCCTTTGCAATATAAGTTTGCTCATATCCTCATGGTGCCAGTAAAAGGTAAGGCTAGTTTTTCATTTGGGAAATCCGTACACGCTGCATTGGAGAAATTTTTAAAAGAACGCATTGAGGCCACCAAAATGAAGCAAAGTTCGTTATTCGGGGAATACCCCTCACCCCAACCCTCCCCCGCAAGGGGGGAGGGAGTAGTCCGCCTCTCCCTTGACGGGAGAGGCCCCGCCGCAGGCGGGGGTGAGGGTGAGCTCCCATCTCTTAAACATCTTCTCGATCTGTACGAACAAAGTTGGATAGGTGATTGGTATGAAAGCGAAACGCAACAAGCAGACTATAAAGACAAGGGCAAAAAAATGCTTACGACCTGGTATGAGGGTTTAAAGGGGGCCTGGCCAAAGGTTGCCATGTGCGAAGCACCTTTTAAGATCACCGTAGGGCCTTATACCATGAAGGGAGTTATTGATCGCATTGATAAGGTCGGCAGCCCAGTAGGTGATGTTGCTACATCAGATAATGAGGTTGCTATTATTGATTACAAAACTGGTAAAACACCAGATGAAGACAAGATAGATAAAGATCAGCTCTTGCTCTACCACATGGCCGCAACCGAAGTATGGGGGCTTACTCCAGTGTCATTGCACTACTGGTATTTAGAAGATGCCACCCCCATTACCTTTACTGCCACAGAAAAAGACATTGCCCGACTCAAAGAAAAAATAGTCACCACCCTTGATGCGATCAAGACAAGTGATTTTAAGGCTACGCCCAGTACGTACACATGCCGCTCATGCGACTTTAACAGTATTTGCGAATATAGAATGCTCTAAGTATGTTTAATGCACTTGGTTCACTCTTGCCGCACAGCATTGCCTCACATGGGTTGCGTAAGCGCGTGGGCACTGCCACCCTTGCCCAACAAGTACATATGCTGGTTGAGGCGCGGTGGGGTAAAGAGGCAGCAGGCCTTATTAGGGTGCGCAATGTAGAGGCAGGCATCTTAGTAGTAGAGGTGCAAAGCTCTGCCTTGGCACATGAGCTTACCTTACAGGCCGATGATATGTTGCGCCACGTAACGATTCCAGGACATATGATGCAGCTC
>CAYHRN010000022.1:0-12614 GCA_964359155.1 uncultured Gammaproteobacteria bacterium
CCTTTTGATGGGGGTTCGATTCCCTCCGGGGGGACAAAGGGCGTATTTGTATAAATGTATATTTTTGTTATTATAATTAATAAATTGAATAATGCCTGGGTAGCTCAGTGGTAGAGCGCAGCCCTGAAGAGGCTGGCGTCCGGTGTTCGATTCACCGCCCAGGCACCATCGGGCCGTGGTGTAATAGTAGCACGAGACGTTTGGGACGTTTTAGCCGGGGTGCAATTCCCCGCGGCCCGAGGAGCGTGAGCGACGAGGTACTGTATGCAGCAGCAGACATGTGCAAGAGAAGTAAGAGCGCAGATTTTGGCTTTAAATGAGCCCATAATAAAGCCCCCAAGGGGGTTGATTTTTTCACCTATGTGTGGTAGGATATCACTATCACCGCACGTAAGGTCGAGTGGTGATGTACCTTAATAATAAGGAACAATACATACCTATGAACCCAAAAATGAACCCAAAGATGGAACCTCCTCATGGCCATATGGAGCCTCCTCAAAAGCCCGCCATGAGCCCCAAGATGAATCCTCCTCAGCAATAATACTGGAAATTTGGAAAAAGAGTCCGCCTTTGGCGGGCTCTTTTGTTATTCTGTATTGTATAATTTTTGTGCCTTGGTATAGTGGTAGTACATGACTCAAGATAAATGGCTCGACACCACAGGTAAGATTAAAGATTCCTTCCAAGGAGTAGAGGAGGGCAGTGAGCCTATGCAAGAACATGGAGGCACACGTGCGTGGATTATATTCCAAGGCCCTTTGGGAAAAATGAAACTTGAACGCATTAGTCATCCACGCGTGGTGGGAAAAAATGTTACCCATTCAAAACGTATTGGCAGTAGCGCTACGGTGGAGTACACCTACGATGAGAACGACATTGTGGGGTATGTGAAGGCGTATAAGTGGAATGAGAGCATGGCAAGTTGGGAGGAAATGAAGGCTCCAGATGCGGGTATCGTATAGTGGTAATACCTCAGCTTTCCAAGCTGATGCCGGGGGTTCGATTCCCCCTACCCGCTTATTATAAATCAGAGAAGAGACGGGTTGTTTCCCGTTGCCCGCTCCAGAACAAGCTCTTGACGAGAATTTTTGAGGTGGTAAGATGGCCCATTACTGCGTAGAATTTAATCATAATCGTTATGAGTCAGCCCGAACAAATAGGAATGCCAGGGATGGGTATGCCAAGTGCTATGGGGCAGCAACAGAGAAGTTGGTTGCTTCCGCTTGTGCTTGTGCTCGTGGTAGTGGGGTTGTGGTATATGCAGGTGAAGGCAGCAGAGGGGCCTAAGTTGGCCGGTGACTATCAGGCCGTTTTTTTAACTAATAATCAGGTCTATTTTGGCAAGGTTGCAAATGCCGGAGGCCAGTATGTGACGCTGAGCGATGTGTATTATTTACAGCTCCAGCAACAACCTGCCACACCACCTACACCGCGTCCTGGTGCACTTCAGCAGCCTGCACCGGCTGCGCAGCCCCAATTCACTCTCTTGAAGCTTGGTCAAGAAATCCATGGCCCTATGAATGAGATGTGGATTAATCGCGATCAGATTTTACTTATTGAAGGATTGCGTGATGACAGTAAAGTGATTAAGACTATTGCTGAGGCCAAAGAGAAGGAAGAGGCTGCCGAGGATGCCAAAGCTTCAGAGGAAGACGAAGAGCCTGTAAAAAAGCCAGCAACGAAGAAGACTACGAAGTAGTAGATCGCAAGAGAGAATAAATAAATCCCCCTTTTCAGGGGGATTTATTTTGCGCAGAAGTCTTGTATGAAAGAAGGGATATCTTTACTCGTTGAGGAAGGGGTGATACTGTTGTGATACAATGATGAAGATGGTCTAATATAGGAAGAAAGTGCAAGCCAGCCAAGGCTTACCAGTATTGCGGCACCTACAGCAATGAGGATAGTTTTTATCATACAATAACAGTATATCATGATGGCCCGGTAGCCAAGTAGAAAGGCGAGAGTCTGTCTGGCTACGCCAGATCTCGCGAAGCGAGACAAAACTCGTTTATGTGCCATGTTTACATTTTACGGAGTCTTAAGAATAATGATCTCTATGTGGGATCAGCCGAAGATCTTGATGTGCGATTGAGTCGGCATAATAATGGAAGAGTGAAATCTACGAAAGCTTATCGACCCTGGGAGCTTTTAGAGTATGAAGCATATACTACAAGAAGTGAGGCAGTGCAGCGAGAACGATTCTTAAAGACGCATCAGCAGAAGGAGATATTGAAAAAGAAATACGGCCACGTGGCGGAGTGGTTACGCAGGGGTCTGCAAAACCCCGTACACCGGTTCAATTCCGGTCGTGGCCTTATTAAATAAATGAGTCTGTCTCGCTTCGCGAGATCCCGCGTAGCGGGACAAAAGAGCTATTCGGGAGTTCGATTCTCCCCCAGGCCTTATAGAAAGTAACGCAGCTGTCTGTGTCGCTACGCGACATCCCGCGTAGCGGGACAAAACCGCCATTCAGGGGTGCAAATCCCCTCCGGGCCTCCAAGACTGTAAGTTTCGTTTTTGACTAATGATAAAAAAATGCTAGAATAGAATTATGAAAAAGCCAATTGCAACCACTATTTTTTTAATAATGCTCATCTTGGTTGTTGGCAGTCTTTATTTTTTCCAATCCAAGGAAAAAGCTCTTATACGTGTTGGTTATTTGCCGATTACAGCCTGCCTGCCTTATTTTGTCGGCGAGGAGATGGGTTATTTTTCAAATCAAGGCTTGGAGATAAAACCAGTGCGTTTTGAAACAAGTCAACAAATGATGGACGGGCTACTGCAAGGCCAAGTTGATGTGATTACTTCGGCCGCGTCAGCAGTTGGCTTGCTTGTGCAAGAAAAATCCCCGGACCAATTTAAGGTTTTTGCGGTTAATACAAACGGGTCGGAAAATCCTCTTGATGTGCTTATTGTCAAAACAAGCTCAAACATAAAAACTGTTCAAGATTTGAAGGGGAAAAAGATAGGCAGTTTTCCAGGTGTGCAAGCGTCTACACTTCTTAAAAAGTTCTTAAGCGTGAATGGACTTAATAAAAACGATGTCCAAATTCAGGAAATGAAGCAGGATTTGCATTTACAAGCCCTTGATTCGGGTCAAGTTGATGCAGTGCTAACTTACGAACCAAACGTCACAATTGGAGCACAAAAAGGTATTTCAAAAATCTTGGTCAAAGCCCCATTCGCACAGGTTTCAGTAAATCCGTATCCGACTGGAATTTTTGCAATCTCGAAATCGTACCTTGAAGCAAATCCTCAAACTACACAAAAAATTATTACTGCTTTCGAGGAGGCAATGAATTATGCGAATAATAATCAAGTTGAAGCACGAAAAATCCTTACAAAGTTTGTGCCAATCGAAGAGAGCATCACCTCAGTTGTTTCAATCTCAAAATTTGAGACACTGGCAACAATGGACAAAACATCATTCCAAAAATTCGCCGATGTTCTCTTCTCAGAGAAAGTTTTGACAAAACAGCCGAATATCGACGCGTTTCTCATGCGCTAATATGCCATCAGTTAACCTTCAAAATGTTAAGAAGAATTACCGAGAACAGAAACGAACAACAGAAGCTCTTAAAGAAATTTCTTTTGAGATTAAATCAGGGGAATTTGTTTCGGTAATTGGCCCAAACGGAAGCGGTAAAAGCACCCTGTTTTCGCTTTTGCTCGGTATTATTAAACCTGATGGCGGAAAAATCATTGTTGAGCCAACTAATTTTCGTTTAGGTTTTGTTTTTCAAAACTACCGAGATTCGCTTATGCCGTGGGCGACAGTTCTTGATAATCTGCTCTTGCCACTCGAGGAAAGTCATTTCACCATTCAAGCAAAGCAAAAACTTGCAAGAGAACTTTTATCAAAATTTGGACTTGAAAAATTCGAGGATTATTTTGTATATCAAATTTCCGGTGGTATGTCGCAACTTGTTTCTTTAGCCCGCTCTCTCATTGTTAATCCCGAATTTCTTTTACTTGATGAGCCGTTTAGTGCACTGGACTATCAAAGATCAGTTAAGATGCAAGAAATGTTGGCAGATTTTTGGCAAGAGAAAAAGATGACGACACTCATGATTTCTCACGACATTGACGACGCGATATATCTATCGGACAAAATCGTCGTTCTTTCGGGCAGACCAGGAACAATCAAAGAAATTATCACCAATACCTTGCCCCGACCAAGAAATTTTAAAGTTAGATTATCTGAAGATTTTGATAAATTGCGGGAGAGATTGTTAAAAGTTATTTCATCAAATGAAATCACTCTATAAAATTTTGGGCGTTGCCATAGTTCTTGTCTTATGGCAAATCATATCGGCAAGCGGTTTAGTTAACCCGTTATTCTTGCCGTCGCCAATTTCAGTATTTCAAAAACTAGCCAGTCTTCTTTCAGGCACAGTTTTTTTGACGGATATTTGGAATACGCTTTTGCGTACGTTATTTGGTTTCTGTATAGCGATTGTTGTTGGTGTTCCGCTCGGTATTCTCATGGGATTTTCGGAAAAAATCTATAATACATTTGAATTTTTAATAGATTTTTTCCGTTCCATTCCGGCGACGGCAATGATTCCTCTTTTTACGCTTACGTTTGGTATCGGTGATGCCTCCAAAATTTTACTGATTTCATTTGTGTCGTTGTTGATAATCGCTTTCAATACAATGTATGGGGTGAAGAATGGAAAGAAATTGCGACGTACAACAGGAGAATTATTCGGGCTTCACGGTTGGAAGCTATTTACTAAAGTTATTTTCCCCGAATCATTGCCATATATTTTTGTTGGGCTTCGCGTCGCAATTTCTGCTGCCTTTGTGGTCGTCGTTGTGTCAGAAATGTTTATCGGTACAGAGTCCGGCTTAGGGCATAGAATTATTGACGCACAATTAGTCTACGATTCAAGTTTGATGTATAGCGCAATTTTGATTGCAGGAGTCCTAGGGTATACACTCAGCAAAATTTTCCTTCTGCTTGAATCAAAAATAATCAGATGGAGCGGTAATTAATTTTCTGGCGCATATGCAGCGATTTATTATTCTGGATGGGAACGCCATTTTGCATAGAGCCTGGCATGCGTTGCCGCCCCTCACTACGCCCAAGGGAATGGTGATAAATGCCGCGTATGGGTTCACCAGCTTGTTATTGAAAATTATCAAAGAGTATAAGCCCACCCATTTGGCCGTGGCGTTTGACCGGAAAGAGCCTACATTTCGCCACAAATTGTTTAAAGAGTATAAAGCGCAACGCATAAAGCAGCCACAAGAGCTGTACGATCAAATTCCGGTGATCAAAGATATTCTTGCGCTTTTTCATATACCCGTATATGAGGCCGTGGGGTATGAGGCAGATGATGTGATTGCCACGTTGGCAACCCTCGCAAATAAATCACCCCTCACCCTACCCTCTCCCGCAAGGGGAGAGGGAATAGAGACTTTGATCGTCACGGGGGATAGGGATGCCTTGCAGCTTGTTACTGATACCACGTCGGTAGTGCTTCTGAAAAAAGGAATTAGTGAAGTTATTACGCATACGCCTGCAACGGTACAAAAGGAATACGGGTTTCCTCCGGAACAACTTCGTGAACTCAAGGCTTTAGCAGGGGATGCGAGCGATAATATCCCTGGGGTAGAAGGAGTAGGCGAGAAGACGGCACTCAAGGTGTTGCAGCACGCAGGTACACTGCAAAAGTTGCAGGCGATGCTTAAGGAAGGTGTTGAGGATGACGTGCTCAAGGGTAAGTTACGCGAACGGCTCATGGAGGCAAAAGATAGGCTTACCGAAAATCTTACTTTGGTTACTCTTGTGCACGACGTGCCACTTGAGTTTTTTTTGGAGCGCACGGCATGGGGGGAATTTGATCATGAAGGAGTAAAAACGAAATTTTTAGAATTAGGGTTTAGGACTTTGGTGGGGAAGATACCGGGAATGCCCCTCACCCAAACCCTCCCCCGCGAGGGGGGAGGGGTAGATAAAAAATCCTCTCCCTCGACAGGAGAGGAAAAAGGTGAGGGTGATATTCAATCTTTCCTCGTCTCCGCTCAGCGCCACAAGGAATTTGCCATGCTGCCACGTATGGGCAAGGCCAATCTTTTTGGAAGTGCGTTCGAAGGGTTAGACGTGGCAACTGCAGATGGCACATGGTTGATTCCCTCTTCCGCCTTATCCACCTACTCCGCGCCTTTCCGCGATTCCAATATTTTGAAGGTGGGTCATGACATAAAAGCATTATTCCATGTACTCAAAGCTCAAGGCGTGCCCCTTACTCCACCTTATTTTGATACCATGCTCGCCGAGTACCTTATTACTCCCGGGCGCCGTAATTACCCGCTTGATGGGGGCGTAGAAGCGCTGCTACCATTGCAAAAGCAACTTCAAGCGCAGCTTGCAGAATATCATATTGAAAAATTGTTATTCGACCTTGAATTGCCCCTCATTCCAGTTCTTGCTTCCATGGAAGAAGCAGGCATTTTGCTCGACAAAAAGTATCTTGGCGTTCTTTCCCACACTTTGCACGAACGTCTTACGGTGTTAGAAAAAGACATTTGGGCCTCTGCAGGCACGCAATTTAATATTGCCTCACCCTTGCAACTGCGTGAAGTATTATTTGAAAAATTAAAACTTCCCACGAAAGGCATTGGGCATGGGAAAACCGGTTTATCAACTGATGCCGACACGCTTGAAAAACTACAAGGAACCCACGCAGTGATTCCATTTATTTTGGAACATCGTGAGCTTTCCAAGCTTACTTCTACCTATGTAGATGTGTTGCCTGGCCTTACCGACAAGGCAGGGCGTATTCATACCACATTTAATCAAACCATTGCGGCCACCGGGCGCTTGTCATCCATCAATCCTAATTTGCAGAACATTCCAGTAAAAGGGGAGTGGGGCAAAGAAATTCGGAAAGCATTTGTGGCGCCTTCGGGTACCAAGCTGGTAGCTTTGGATTATTCACAAATTGAACTTCGGGTTGTAGCACACTTAAGTCATGATCGCGTAATGGTGGCTGCATTTCAAGATGGAGAAGATATTCATAACCGTACGGCCGCGGAATTGTTTAAGGTGAAACCCGATGAAGTTACTAAAGATATGCGTCGCATGGCCAAGACCATTAATTTTGGTGTGTTGTATGGCATGGGTTCAAATAGCCTCGCTTCCACCATGGGGATCAAGCGTGAAGAAGCGCAGAATTTTATTGATGACTATTTTAATGGCTTTGCGGGGCTTGCGGAGTATTTGCGAGAAACCAAAGAGCAGGCGCATGCACTGGGGTATGTGGAAACACTATTTGGTAGGCGTAGGTATTTGCCCGAACTTACTTCCGGCATGCCGTACTTACGTGCCGAAGCCGAACGCCAGGCAATAAACCACCCTGTCCAGGGTACGGCCGCTGATATTATGAAAATGGCGATGTTGGAGGTGACTAAAAAACTCAAAGAGTTTTTTAGTCATCCTGAGCGCAGCGAAGGATCTCGTCAGCAAGGTAAACGAGATTCTTCGCCTACGGCTCAGAATGACAATTCCGTAAGAATGCTCCTTCAGGTGCATGATGAGTTAGTATTTGAGGTTGATGAGCCTTTGGTGGAAGAAGTTATTCCTCTTATTAAGAGCGCCATGGAAAGTGTTGCGCAATTACGTGTACCCCTTGTGGTGGATGCCAAAGTAGGGGATAATTGGGGTGAAATGCTCTCCATTGCATTATGAATCAGGTTCCTCAAGAGACATTAGCGCAATTACGAGCCTACTTTGCTACCAAGCCAAGTATTATTATGGCATTTCTTTTTGGTTCTCGCGCGAAAGGCATTGCGCGTACCACCTCGGATTGGGATATTGCGGTTTACTTTCAGCCACAAAATCTTCAAGAAATCGAATATGAGAGCGAGACAAGATACCAAGGAGAGGATGCTATAGCGCACGATGTAGAGCGTCTCTTGAATCGTGAAGTAGACTTCGTAGTATTAAATCGAGCCCCCGCCCATCTGGTGGCTACAGTACTTACGAGCGGTGTTCCCTTAGAGATAAAAAAGAGAGGGTGGTATATCAAGTTACTCCTCAGAGTAACCACTATTGCCACTGAATGGCGACAATTTGCCCAGAGCTACTATCTTACGTACCAACGTTCGCGCTCCCTCAGTGAAGAGGATAAGTTGCTGCTGCGGCGCGCCATCTTATTTATTGAAAGCGAGATGCAAGACTATGATCGTTTTTCTCGCACCACGCATGTTGCATACCAAACGCAGCGACCTTTGGGGCGCGAGCTTGAGCGATGGGTGGAAAATATCATTAATGCAAGTTTGGATATTGCCAAGATTGTGCTTGCGAGTAATAAGTTAAATCTTCCCGAGACTTACCGAGAGCTCATTTTGCAGTTAAGAGCAACGCCGCATAGTTTTCATGACAATACTCTTGAACACCTGGCGCGTTTTGTAAAATTAAGGAATGTATTAGCTCATGAATATCTTGATATTCGTTGGGACCATATTAAAGAGTTTTTACAGCAAGGTGAGCCCGTGATGAATGATTTTCTTGTATCAATAAAAAAGCTTTTGGAGAAGTAGGCGATGATGGGGAGAAAATGTATGAAAGAATTATTGAGGAAAAAATTCAAGAAAGTTTTTAGTGAAAAAGAGTGGTCCTTTAGCTTCGATATTACGCGCGACGGTCTATATGTGATTGAAGTGACGGCGCGTGTACATTCCTGGTGGCAAAATTTCAAACGTTTAAGGATATGGCCTCACGATGATGACCTTGCTTTAGGAGTCGATGAAATAGTATTGCGTAAGCAAGGTGGGGCCCGCGGATTATTTGATAGTGAGGCTGCTTTCAATGGTAATAATTTGAGGGGTTTACAGAAAACTGTTTTAATTCTGATGCGCTTGAAGCAAGGTCAACACACATTACGTTTTTTTGCTGATAAAACTCCAACCCTGGAAACACTCGCCGTATATGAGTTGCAGAATCACGAGCGAACATTCTCGTATGTACCCCCTGATAATTATCCCATAGAAGACGGTGACAGAAGATCGTGGCTTACCATGGTGTTGGTGAATCAAGGCGTCCAGTCATTGCGTATTAAGGCCGCAGCATCCCAGGGGCAACGTGATGATGAGGATTTAAAATTAATGATCAATGGTGAAGTGCAAGAGAATCTTGAACCAACAGCGCATACCCACTGGTTTTGGTGTGGACGCGTCTTGAAAGGTCATAACAAAGTCTTTGAAAAAACTCTCGATGCAGCCCCCGCTTTTCATTACGTGGAATTATGGGCCGATAAAAGCCCCACGATCCAAGAAATAACAATTATCCTAGGAGGGTTGCCTCGAGTTCCCACGGTCGATGATCCCGAATGGACAGGCAATTTTCGCGATGACCCCAATGACATCCTCCTCGCACGGTTGATTTTTGGAGAGGCGCGTAGTGAGCCGCGAGAAGCACAACTCTGGATTGCTGGCTCTGTGTTGAATCGCGTGAAAGCTCCGGCATGGCCCGATACTATTCATGACGTGATCTTACAAAAAGGACAGTTTGATCCATTCAAGGAAAAGGATAAAAATTTTCCTTATATGAAGAATCCTTTTAAGGATAATACCGCAGATGATATTCGAGCATGGCGCGAGGCATATGAAATTGCTCGTGACATGCTTGCGAGTACAATACCTAATCCCACTGAAGCGACACATTTTCATGGCATAGGTACTTCTCAGGGCTGGTTTATGAAAAAAGTGGTCCCTCGTGGGCGATTCTTGCGAAAGATTGGTCATACTTATTTTTACTGGAGTCGCAACTAGACCTCATTCGTATGAGAATGTTTTGTTGTGTTGCCGGTCTTGTCGTTGTAGCAGTGCTGTGTGTCTTTATTGGTGTATTTTTTTGGCAGCCGTCATGGTTTATTGATTTTTTTGTGAATCCGGTGAAAAATGAAGTATATGTTGAAATCAAACCATTTGGTATTGAGCAACAATTCACCTCAACGGGGAAGTTTAAAGCTGATGATGTTACATGGTCTCCTCGCAAAAACTATGTTGCATTTTTTGAGGATATTCAAGAAAGCTATGATAAAGAGTGGGCACTTAAGATCATCAATCCAAGAACATTTCTTACAAGAACCATTTTTATAGGTAATTATCATCTGAGTCATTATGAGTGGCATGACGATCATACCGTGCGTGTATATATAAATGAAGGAACAGGTGTACGGAGGTATCGTGATATGAGTATTTTCGTGACAGAGCCGTTTGTGGATATTGATCATGACCCTCTCAAATTTTGGATAGGTCAGTATAATGCGAAGTACCGTGAGGGTGGTGAAGATTGGCGTGAAGATTAAATAGAGCCCTGGTTATTAAAGAATAATATGACTAATGACATCCAAGACCTCCTCGCGCGCGGGGTTGAAGAAATCCACGTACAGGAACACTTAGAAAGTGCCTTGACGGCTGGGCGTAAGCTGCGCGTGAAGCACGGTATTGACCCTACGGGGGCAAAGCTTCATTTGGGGCATGCAGCCACATTGTGGAAGTTGCGTGAGTTTCAAGACTTGGGCCACCAGGTGGTGATTATTATTGGCGACTATACTGCCCAGATTGGGGATCCATCGGACAAGCTTGCGAAAAGGCCATTTTTAAGTGAAGAGGCGGTGAAGGAAAACATGAAATCGTACCAAGAGCAGCTTGGCAAGATTCTTGACTTAGCTAAGGTAGAGTTCCGATTCAATAGTGAGTGGCTGACAAAGCTTTCTATGCGGCAGTTGGATGAGTTGGCGGATATTTTCACTATTCAGCAAATGATAGAGCGACGTAATTTTCATGAGCGTATAGAAAAGGGCGAAGAGATTAGTTTACGTGAATTACATTACCCCCTTTATCAGGGGTATGACTCGGTGGCCGTGCAGGCTGATGTGGAGGTGGGCGGCACTGACCAGCTTTTTAATCTTTTAGCAGGACGCAAGATTCAAGATGCGTATGGGCAAGCCGCGCAAGACGTAATGACGACCTCTATGCTCTTGGGGCTTGATGGCAATAAAATGTCTAAGACAGCAGGGAACACTATTAATATTCTCGACATGGCACAGGATATGTACGGCAAAGTCATGAGTCTTCGCGATGCACTGATTCCTGATTACTTTTTTCTTGTGGCGCGTGCAGATGCTCAAAAAGTTGAGGATGTAAAAAAATCATTGGCACAAGGCACTAATCCTCGCGATATAAAAATGGAGCTTGCGCGAGAAGTAGTAGCTTTGTATCACGGTAAGGATGAAGCAGCGAAAGCAGAGGAGTATTTTGTAAGCACATTTCAAGAAAAAGAAATTCCCTCTGACATACCAGTGTGTCAGTTGTCAGTTGTCAGTTCTCATTTGGTTGACCTTCTTGTACAAACAAAACTCGCGCCCAGCAAGGCTGAAGCGCGAAGGTTGATTGAGCAAGGGGGGATTAAGATTGATGGGAGGACCATGAAAGACTTTGAAGAAGTTATTTCGCTGCCGGTGCAGGGCTTTGTGCTGCAGAAGGGGAAGCGGGAGTTCCGGCGGGTGCTGCTGGTTTAGCAACTTTTTTAGGTTTTACGACGCGCACCTTTTTGGTGTCTAAAAGTCCGGCGTCGACGAATAAGTTATGCATGGTATTGGTGGGTTGCGCACCGACCGAAAGCCAGTATTTCACCCGGTCGGCGTTTACCTTCAATGTTGCAGGATTGGTTAAAGGATTGTAGAATCCTACATCCTCAATAGAACGGCCCCACGGGTCTTTGCGTTTATCCACCACAATAACACGGTAACTAGGTTGATTCTTTTTCCCTCGGCGTGAAAGACGGATAGAAACCATATTCTTGATATTCTCAGTGAAATAGTGGTTAGTGATTAGTAACTAGTGGTGACTTTAACAGAACTATGTCAGAAAATCAAGTGCTGAATCCTGAGCAACGCGAATACCTACGCAAGAACGGGAAAACCGTGAAAATTATCGTTGACCGCAATTTGTGCATTGGGGCAGCTTCGTGTGTGGCTATTGGTGCAGGCACGTTTGAAATTGATGAAGAAAATAAGGCAATTGTGCTGGACGCCGATGCCATCGACGATGAAACATTGCTGTTGGCAGCACAAAGTTGCCCCACCAAAGCTATTTTTATATACGATGAGGCAGGGGTTCAACTTTATCCGTAACAGTTTGTGCAAGGGCACTAATTTGTTCTTGCCCTAGCTCGGCAAGGTTGAGGGAGAGGAGAAGTGAGGTACCGTCTTCCCCTAAGGTTACGCCGTATAAGGTGTCACCCTCTTCCATGGTGGTGCGATTATGGCTGATAATGATGCACTGCACATGGTGCGAAAGTTCACGAAGAATTTTTAAACTTTTGCGTGAATTCGCTTCATCCAGCGCCGCGTCTACCTCGTCGAGCACCACAAAAGGTGGTGCCCGATGGGCAAGAATGGCATAGAGTAAGGCAAGACTCGTGAGTGCGCGTTCGCCACCCGAAAGGCTGGCGATATTTTTTACTCGTTTTCCTGGCGGACAAGCTTGGATTTCAATGCCGATTCGGGTTTCCTTGGGCAGGGGCTCACCTTGCATTTCTGCAAGGTGAGACCCTGGCAAGGAATTGCCTTGCTCTTCCTGATTTGTTTCTTTTTCTT
>CAYHRN010000023.1:0-12005 GCA_964359155.1 uncultured Gammaproteobacteria bacterium
GACGAGCACACGCTGATTATCGGAGGATGTGATATTGAATTTTCCGCCATAGGCGGATCCGCCTCTGGCGGAGATAAAACCGGTACGCAAAAACCGTTTGAAAAACTGGAAGCATTTTTAAAAGAACATTTCCCAGGGGCCTACCAAATCACTCATCAATGGTCGGGCAGTATTTTCCATACCACCGACGGCCTGCCCTTTGCCGATGAACACCCGCATTACAAAGGTAAGGTATATGTGGGTATGGGACTGGGCGGCAATGGCTTGGTATTTGGCAGTTTTTGTGCCACCGTATTGGCGAACTATGCCATGGGTACACCGCACCCCCATGCCGAGCTCTTGAGTTTTAAACGCACCAAGGCAGTGATCCCTGCACCCGCAGCAAAACGCAAAAGTACAGGAATAAAAAAATTCGTACCCTTTGCCAAACTTGCCGAGCTTGCGCATGGCAAACCTGTAGCAAAAACTATTGAAGGAAAAGAGATTGCCTTATTCAAGGTGGGGAATGACTTTCATGCCATGTGCAATACCTGCACCCATGCCGGCGGGTCGCTGTGCCAAGGGAGCTTGGAAGGCAAGATTATTGAATGCCCGCTTCATGCCGCACGCTTTGATGTTACCACGGGCGAAGTGGTGGGGCCCCCTGCTAGCCGCGGCGTTGAAAAATTTGCTACGCGTACGAGCGGCGATACATTAGAGGTGGAAGTAGAGGTTGGTGGCGCAGAAGGTTCCCTTGCAAGGTCTCACCTTGCTTCGCAAGGTGAGACCTTGAACAGGAAAACCACCCTTCCCATGCTTATAAAATTTTCCGCGCTTGCCCTTGCGTTCTGGGGTATACAATTTGCTACGCAATACTTTTGGCTCACCCAAGGCGAAATCAAAGGCGCACTTATTCGCAGCCTGGCCCTTTCTGGTGCCACCCTCATTGGCATGGCACTGTTGAGTAGTTCGCTATTTAAATTTGTACCCCGGCTTGCTTTACATTGGCGGATACGGCGGTACTTAGGCGTATGGGGCTTTGTCTTTGCCGCGCTCCATGCACTTGCGGTAAGTAAATTCTTTTTCAACTTCGATACTGCAGCGATTTATTATTCCTTCAATCCGCTGGAAAACCCCATTATTTTTGGTTCATTTGCCATGAGCATTCTGTTTTTAATGGCGATCACGTCTACAGATTGGGCTGTGCAAAAACTCACGCCGCGCTGGTGGAAATTTTTACACCGCTTTGTATATGTGGCGTATATCAGCAGCGTATTTCATTTTATCCTGATCAACCCCACCTTACTGAAAAATCCACCAGGCTATCTTTTATTAACGGTCACCTTTCTCACCCTTGCTGGCCAATTATATTGGTTTATCAAAACCGCCAAAAAACGCCATTTCAAATCTGTAGGCACTGTAGTTGGCGTGCTGATTATTCTGGGCACACTTACCCTTGGGTACTTTGCATTCCGCAAATTCATCCCCGAGCGAGCTTCTCCCAGTACCCAAGGTTCTTCCTCGACAACAGTCGAGGTGGAACCTTTGCAGGATCAACCTCTCGAGATTGCCCTAGAAAAAATGAAAAAGGCTATGCAAGAAAATCCACCCGACGCTGATGTGGCAACTGCACCCATTAAACAAGATCAAGCATTTACTGCCACAACCCTGGCAAGCGGCACCTTTGAAAATATTAATTATATGACCCAAGGTGGTGCACGCTTAGAAAAGCAAGGCGATGCTTACTTTATAGTGTTTGATGAAAGTTTTGAAACGCCCAACGGCCCCGACTTGCAAATCTACTTAACCAAGAATACCGCACCTACTCAACGTAACAATATAAAAGAGGGCATTGTGCTGGGAAAACTCAAAAGCATCAAGGGCAAGCAAGTGTATGAAATCCCCGCCGGCACGAATGTGAGCGATTATCACTCGGTATCTATCCACTGCCGCGCCTTCAATGTGCCCTGGAGCTATGCGGCGTTGAAATAGGGACTACTATAAGATGACACACTGACATAATCATCCTTTCCGCTCCCCCAAGGGGAGAGGAGGGATAAGAGATATAGTTCCTACTCCAACACCTCTACGCTGCTCACCTTGACCGGCTTTACGGGCTTGGAATTTTCACCACTTGCGCTGGCGGTTACGGGTGAAGTGGCAATCGCATCAACCACCTCCATGCCTTTGATGACACGGCCGAAAATGACATAGTTTTTAGGCAATGGGTAGTCGGCATGCATAATGAAAAATTGGCTACCATTGGTATTAGCGCCGGCATTTGCCATGGCAAGCGTACCGCGCGTGTAACTTCCTTCAAATGGTTCATCATCAAACTTGTAGCCTGGGCCACCTGTACCATCCCCGTTAGGGTCGCCACCTTGAATCATAAACCCTTTCATCACGCGATGAAAAATAGTGCCATTGTAAAACCCTTTTTTCGCAAGAGTAGTAAAATTCTCCACGGTCTTGGGCGTGGAGGTGGTATTAAGTTGCAAGGTAATATCGCCTTTTTCTGTGTGCAATATTGCTTCAATAAGTTTTGACGACGCTTGTTCTTTCATAGAAGTATCTTCAAGAACTTTAGTATTCTTAGTTTCTTTTACATGGCTACAACCCGCCAACACGACTGCCAACCCTGCGAGCAAAAAAAGTACATTACGTTGCATATAAATTATTTAAATTCTACCCTCTTTCCCCTCTCCTTTTGAAGGAGAGGGCAGGGTGAGGTAATCCCGTATCACCAATAACACTTGCTCAAGGCTGTCAAATACATCAGTGTTAGTGAAGCGAAGAACTTTCATCCCTAATCCCTCCAAAAACTTCTGCCTCATTGTATCATACTCCGGTGCATTTCCTTGAAAATGGCTATCACCATCTATTTCTACTACGAGCTTAGCTTCTGGGCAATAGAAATCAACCACATATGCACCCACACTATACTGACGACGAAATTTTCTACCACCAAATTGTCTACCCTTAAGCTTTAACCATACTAATAATTCTGCTTTGGGGAAATTTTTGCGTAGGAGACGCCTTTTTTGTGTTTCCTCACTTTTGTTAAAAAGCCGTGTCGGCATAAAATTACCTCACCCCAACCCTCTCCTTGGAAAGGAGAGGGAGCTTTAAAGATTGCAGGTACTCATGCCCCGCTTGGCTAAATACTGCTGATGATAGTCTTCTGCTTTGTAAAAGGTGACGGCGGGTACAATCTGAGTAACAATCGGGGCTTTCCATTTTTTTGATTCCTCCAACATCTGTTTTGATCTGTGCGCTATCTGCTCCTGTTCTGTGGAGTGAAAAAAGACCACGGATCGGTACTCCGTGCCCACATCGGGCCCCTGGGCATTCAGTGTGGTGGGGTTATGGTTTGCCCAGAAAATACCAAGGAGCTTCTCGTACGAAACTTTTTCCTCATCATATGCTATTTGTACCACCTCTGCGTGGCCGGTACGGTTGGTGCATACATCTTCGTACGTAGGATTCTCCATAGCACCCCCCATATACCCCACGGCAGTAGCACTCACGCCCGGCAATGTGCGAAACGCTTCTTCTACGCCCCAAAAACATCCAGCCCCAAATGTTGCTTGTTGTGTTCTCATACCATGAGTTCCTGAATTTTCTTAAACACCTTCATGCCCTGCTCACCCATCCAAAGGGGGTTAAAACGTTGCTGCTCTTCTTGAGTTAGAAAAAATAGTCTTTCCAGGGGCCATGCTTCAAACCCCACCGCAGCCCGCTCCTCAATGCGTAAATCAGCTACTTTACCCCGATAACAATATACATACACTGCGCGCAACGCATTGTTGAGTAATCCTGCAGGTGAGGGGTTAGGGGACTTATGGTGAAAGGTCCAAAGATAGTTAAGGGTAGTGCCTTGCACCTGCACCCCTGTTTCTTCCTCCATCTCGCGCACGGCAGCAGTAAGGTAGGTATCACCTATATCCAAATGGCCACCCACCGTGGCATCGAGTAAATTGGGGTGGGTGTCTTTGGTAGGGCTGCGATGCTGAAAAATAATTTCACCAGAAGGCGTATACAACCATACATACACTTCGCGGTGCAACAAGCCTTGTTGATGAACTTTTAGGCGTGTTTCCTGGCCCACCATATTCCCTTGTGCATCCACTACTTCCAAAAGATTAAGTTCTGAACTCATAGACCATGTAGTATTATTGTCTACGCTTTTTTACGAACGGTATGCGTACGCACAAAGCGAGGAATATCCTTAGCAAGATCATGCAAAGGCATGGCCACCTGTAAAATCTTTTTTTGCCACTCAAGAGCTTCTTGGATATCTTTCTTGCGACTACTTAATTGTACCTCACGAGGTTCATTATGCGCAAACCGCACCATGCAAAGATAATCATTATCCCAAATCCCAAAATCAGGCTCTGCGCCTATTGCCTTAATGTCGGCCAAGGTACACAGGTATACCTGAATACCTGCAGCAAGATCGAGCTTAATATGCTCGAGCAGCCCATGCTTAGTAAGGTGGGCATTTTTTGCCACCACAAACACCCGCGTAAAGTTTTTAATGCGTTGCGCAGCTGCCCTTGATTCTTGGTAATACGTGGCATGCGTATCCCAAAAAGGAACCGAAGTAAGAAGGGTGCAAAAACCACTCTTGCGTAAATTGCGAAACTTAAACACGCCTTCATCAAATACTTCGTGGGGTTCTAAATAAATCACTTCTTCGCTGCGAGGGTTCACATAATCAATCGCGTACAATTCACGCCGATGCGCAAGATACTTTTGGTACAAGGAAAGATCCAGACGTGTTTTGCAAAGTTCAAAAACCAGAGGAAACTCATTCAGGTTAACCTCGGCATTCATGTGGCCCGCATGCTTCACAAAAAGAAGCGAACTCTTCAGGCGACGCGCAAACCTCATAGAATGATCCTTTTCTACATACGGATCATTCTCAGAGTAGAGCACATACGAAACAGGAATATGTCGTATAAGGCTTCGAAAATCAAAATCATTTTTATAAAAACTGGCGTTCACATGATCAAATTGCCATGCCTTTTCTAAAGGGTGTAAAAAGGGGCTCACAAAAATGGCACTATCCAGCGTAAGCCTGTGGTGTTGCACCGCGTGCAGGAGGAACAAACAACCCAAAGAATGTGCCACCACACACAAGGGCTCATGGGGTGGAACAGCAGCAAGGGCATCAGTAACTACCTTAAGCCACGCGGTTAATGACTGATGGGAAGGCGGTACCTTGGGTCCATTTTCTGTGACTTCATCCCAATCTTCCACAGGAAAAGAGGGTACGATCACCCGCTGTCCCAACGCCTCCAGCTTATCTTTAAGTTCAGGAAACCAATTCCCTTGAGGGCTGCCAAATGAACCATGTATCAAAAGAAATGTCATAGAATGAAAAGACTACGAATACTCATCTAGTTTTACTCTTTTGCACACGAGAATGCAACCCAGCACTAAGCTTGCTTAGTGCTGGGTAAACCCTTACCTCATTACTTCCTTTCTCAGCTTGTCAGGCCAGCGCTCTATGGCATAGCGCAGCATGGTACGCGGCATCACGGCAGCGTGTTTGCGCACAAACTTTTCCTCGAGATTAAAGTTTCGCTTGCCTACCTCGCGGAGCATCCAGCCCACGGCTTTGTGAATAAGATCATGGCGATCTTGCAGCAAGATGCGCGCGATGCGCAAGGTTTCGGTGAATTGGTTATGTTGAATAAGGTACAGCGTGGCCACCATAGCAATTCGTCGCTCCCACAAATTCTTCGACCGCGCTAATCTGGTTAACGTACGGTAGCCGCGGTCTTCAGCCCGCGTACTTTTTGCAATTCGATCTCCAAAGATTGCGGCGCCCAAAATTTTTGGGGCACTTAAATCTACTAAGTCCCAATTGTTCACATAGCGCGTATTGGCAAGATAGCACTGAACAATAGGTTGAGGCACAAAACTGCTCGGCCGAGCAAAACTGTCCCTCTTTGGAGTTTTACTACTGTCATGGTAGCGTTGCACCAAGATAAGCAGCGCCACCAACCGCTCTTCGTGAATTTTCGAGCGTAGAAGCTTTTCAATGTCCACCAACGATAGCTCGCGATACTCTTTGGTGAGCATCCTGCACTGCGGCACAGTAAGCCCTAAAAACACATCGCCCTGCCCATACTCCCCCTTACCTGTTTTGAAAAATCGCTGGAGCACTTTTGCCTTTTCTTGGTTTGCCTTGGCGCAAAGCGCAGCACGCAGTTGTGCAAGAGTAGCCATAATCCGTTCACGCAAAAGATGCACCGTCCATTTTTATTACTTTAAAATTCAAATCATTTTTTTCAAGCTCGATGATGGCGCCACCTGCCACATTGAGCTCTCCCATGTTCAATACGTCTCTAAAAATACATGCAATCGGACCACCATGTGAGATGACGGCGATAGAATTGTAGGGCGTTTTAATTATTTGATGAAAAGCACTTTTCACGCGCAACAAAAGGTTTTCGTAGCTTTCCGCACCATCAATGGTGTTACGATAATCTTGTACCAAGTTCGCTAATTCGGGATATTCATGTTGCGCTTTGGTTTTTTCCATACCGGTTAAAACGCTGTATCTATTTCTTTCTCTAAGGTCATCAACAATTTGCACGTCGCAATGCAAAACTCTCTTCAATATTTCAGACGTTTCCTTTGCTCTTATTCTAGGACTTGAGAAAATGATTTGAATTCCTTGGTGAACAAGCTTAGCGGCTAAATCTTGTGCTTGCGCTATGCCTTTCTCGGTGAGGTGGTCGTCGTAATCACCACCATATCTGTTTTCTATATCAGAAGTGGTTTCGCCATGACGAATGATATATATTTTCATATTTTTTTATTCAAAATGGGTGGGAAAGAAAAAGAGACATATTTGATTTAACGCTGCGAGGCCAAAGAAACCACTAAGCGGGCATGGAGTGCATGGGCAACTTTATCCAAAAAGGCAAGTGACGGGTTATACGAACCCGACTCAAGCCTGGCGATGGCCGATTGCTTGGTACCTACTTTGTGAGCAAGCTGCGCTTGGGTAAGCCCACGCTCGATTCTCTTTTTCAAGATTGCTTGCACTAAAAGGAATTCCGGCGCCAGGTTATCATACGCCTTATGCACATTCTTATCCTTAAGCATCTCTTGTTTAAATTTTTTGTAGGATTTCATGCTTTTTTATAAATATAACGCATATGTTATATGCTGTCAATGGCTCTGAGCCTATGCCGAGCAATCAACAGTTCACCTCTTGGTATGTGCTGAGATTTTTTAATGAATCCATGTAAAAGTACGGCGCCGCTCACACGAAACGCATACAAAATCCTCACCTCTTGTTGCCCACGAATCCTCAGTTCAAAAAGCTGCCGATCTACTTTGCGACTATGTGGCATGCCCAAATGATTTCCAAATTGCTCTAAAAGATCAATCGTCCGCAACACCTTGGCAATAGTAGCTTTCTCGAGATTTTCGATAAATTGCTCTAGTGCTCCATCCAGCATACGCACTTCCATAGATTCTTACGGATTGATTTTAAAAATAGTTTCCCGCTCTTCAGCAGCACGTTGTACAAAAACAGGAAGCCGCTTATAAGACTTCCTGAACTTTGATGACGCGCGAATGTGCATAGCCTTATCGAAGATCTCGGAGCGACGTAAGGGAACGTAATGTTCCGCGCTGCTTCTCGCGCTGATAGATTGCAATAGCGTCATCGGTATCACGTTCTTCCGCCATTCTCTTTTTAAAAATTTTCTGTAATTCAAGAAACCCCTGATACTCCTTCTTAGGAATTACCACTAATTCTCCCATAACTGCAAGCTGTTTTGGAATTGTGACCACAGGCATATTGTTTCTATTTCTTAGATAAATTCTACCTCCTGCGAGTTGCAAAGTCAATTGTTTTGCATAGTTATGCCGTGCACAAAGTAGGTGATGGTAAGCATACATCTAAAGCTGGTTATTGTGGGCTTCCTCGCGCACGATCCGTATATGATCTTTGAATTCTTGCGTATAATCTATGTCGATACCTGTAGGGCGCCCTTGATAATATAATTCTTTCTCCTTTTTATATGCCTCACTCCTCAAATGAGTTTTAAAAACTGGTGTCCATATCTCTCGTCCCCTGCTCTTTCCGGTATATTCAACAATTGTAAAAATACTATCGACAGAATAAACATCTATATCATAAAGATCTCTCAGCCACCGCGCTACAGCCTCAGTTGCAATGCCAAAACTATTATGCCCCCATTGCAGATCTTCGTGATCCCGTAATGCCTCATATTTTTTTGCTCCAGCAATACACTCTTCAACGATCTTCCTGAGACGCCATTCTTCAATATGAGAAAGGTGCTCAATACCAAATCGGCTCTGCAATGCATCCTTCGCGTCAAGAACGTCAAACTCAAAGCTCTCCTTCTCGGTAGCATGGTATGTATCATCAGGACGATCAACGGAGTCATCTTTTTGCCTTTTCCTACGAGAATAATACTCATAGTCGTCGGGCTTGGGTTCTCCTGGAAGTGGAGGCGGGAAAGATGGGAAAGGAGTTTGGGGTTCTCCTTCAGGAGGCTTAGGCATATGATAGAAAATAAAAAAATTTATTCTTCTTTTAATTTCTTCTCCCACCATATTCGAATCGCGTCGCTTTGCTTGGCAGGCCCCATGGATCTGAAATACACGAGCTTCTCTTGAAATACCTCATGATGTCGCTTTACATGCTCTGGACTTTTAAGCGCCCAGAGGGAATGGGCAAGTTCGGCCTTTTCTTTTTTGGCAATGAATTCTTGCGCAAGGTACCGGTTCGGCGACATATCAAAATCTATGGGCTCTACCTTTACCGGCACACCTGCTCCAAATACCTTGCGCGCCACCTTTGCCACGCGCAACCCACGAGTATACTCACAAAAAACGGTAACTAATTCTTGGGGGTTGAGCAGGTTCTCCAGGGTAGACAATGATTCTTTCTCAGCAATAAGAGCCCACTGCGCGGTAAATGATTTCAAATGCGATTTTTGCTGTATCAGCGCACGAAATAATTTGATCATTTCTTCGGCCTCATTCCGCCGATAAGGCTTGAAACAATCGGTGAGGCCGCCGCAAAAAATAATGAATGGTTTT
This sequence comes from uncultured Gammaproteobacteria bacterium, assembly GCA_964359155.1. GTDB lineage: Bacteria > Patescibacteriota > Patescibacteriia > CAYHRN01 > CAYHRN01 > CAYHRN01. The sequence goes on from CAYHRN010000023.1 coordinate 9,076, forward strand.
GCTATCTTGTGCGCTAACGCAATGGTGAAAATGTTATTGATAACCATTCTCAGATACGCATGATAATTCTCATCGCGTAGAATATGCTTAGGCACGCCATAACCAAGTACAAGAAAAGTGGCTTGCATAGAAGGGTAATTTACCGCACCTCAGTGCCAGGGGGCACGTCTTCGGCAGGGTGTAGTAACACGGCTTTGTCCAGGCCGCCTGCGGCCAGCATCATGCCTTGGCTTTCATAGCCACGCAGTATGCGCGGGACAAGATTAAGAATAAGCGGCATTTCTTTACCCACGAGCACCAAAGGGTCGGGGAAAAACTGCGCAATCCCGGCCATAATTTGGCGCGGCTTGCCGTCACCCACATCAAACATAATCTTGAGCAGCTTATCGCCCTCAGGAATTTTCTCAACAGAAACTACTTTGCCAATTTTAATTTCCAGCTTTTTAAAATCTTCAAAGGTAATAATATCCGCCATATTAATACATGGTGAAAAATAAGATAATAAAGGTAAGTTCAGTGATGATCAAAAACATCAGCAACGTAGTAACAAGAAGCTGCATGGCTTCTTTTTTATTCCCTTCCAAGTACCACAAAATCGGCCGACCCAGCATAAGGCTTCCGGTGAAGGCCGCAGAAAACACAAACAGCATCAGCATAAACACAGGCACCAGCACCGTGTCTTCTTGTGACCCCATGGCACGAGGCCCATAAAACATAAACGATGCCACGGCCACAATATAGAGCGCCGTGCCCACAGCACCCTGAAGGGCATGTTTGAAAATAGATTGTTTCATATGATTATTCTTTTCCAAAAATCCGTCCTGGATGGGGGCGGATTTGTGGGGCCTATCGCTTCTTGGATTTCTTTGCTTTGTGTGCCGGTTTCTTGGAAGCCTTTTTTGCCTTTGCCATATGGGTAGTAGGTCGATGCATTAATTTCTTATACCTTAGTATACCACACATGCACCGAGCATCATACTACTCAATACAAAAATCCATACAGCCATACGCCCAATACCACCACAAGGGTAAGGGCCATGATTATAGTGATAACTTTTGCCATGGTGATTTGCCACATAAAAAGTACATTAGTTTGAAATCTGGCGGTGGGGGTGAGATTCGAACTCACGATACCCTTACGGATATAGCAGTTTTCAAGACTGCCGCTTTCGACCACTCAGCCACCCCACCATGCTGTTACTATAGTAGCGTGCTATACTATGAATTGACAAGTAACGAAAACCCAGGAACAATAGAGAAACAGTCGCTATTAAGGAGGCGTGGCCGAGTGGCTTAAGGCAGCAGTTTGCTAAACTGCGGCGCTGAATAAGTGCCTCACAGGTTCGAATCCTGTCGCCTCCGCCAGACTGGACATTTCGCCGATAATACGGCGATTTGTGTTTTAATAGAAGCATTTTCAGGGGTTCGAACCTTGATAAGCTCTTTCTCTGCAACTGCAAGGTTCTCAAAGATAACTTTGAAGAAAGGATGCAGCTGTACATTCAATTTTTGATCTTTAATGATGAGGTGCGAACCTAAGGTGGCAAAGACTGCTCGTCGTGTTTCCATATTGCCATTTACAAACCACATTTGTGCATAGCGAGCAAAATTAAAAGTTCGCTCACTTAGCTCAACCCACTTCTCGATTACCGTGCCTTGTGTCTTGAGCTCACTCTCTAGGGTCGTCCTTTCCTTCACAAGGCGGTTCTTGAGGCTTTGGTATTCTTGTACCGTGATAAGTTGCTCTCCTTCATTTTCAGGAGAAGTATATTTGAGTAAAAGACTATCGAGCTGCTTTATTGTCTGAAGAAGTCTCTTTTGTTTGTTTTCTAAAATACTTTCATTGCTTTGTGCTTCGTTTTGACGCATTTCATGTAAGTACTTAATGGCCCACGCTTTAAACTTATCGGAAATGGTCAAACCTTTCATGAGCGTATCAATTTGGGCATTGAGGTCTTTCAATTCGATCGTTTTTTCTGGACAGTTTGGATCCTTTCTTTTGGTGCAGTGATAATATACATAGTGGTGCACATTACCGTTTTTCTGTCTCTTTATTTTTGCTTCAGCCGTTATCGCGGCTCCACAATTGCCACATTGCATCAAACCCGTGAAAGCAAAGCGTTGTGTCTTCGCTCGTGGTTTGCCTGCACGTCCCAATATTTTTTGAACTCGGTCAAACTCTTCTTCGGTAATCATTGCTTCGTGCTTGCCTTTGTAGAGCTGCTTGGGGTTTCCATACTCAAACCATCCGTAATAAAAAGGATTGGTAAACATACGATAGATACCGCTCCTGGAAAGTGTTCTTCCTACAGATTTTCTTGTGGTTCGCATTCTGAGCCCCCATTCTTCCGTTGCAATTTTAAGAATTTGAGGGGGTGTATAAGTCCCAGTAAGCATTAAATTCCACATCCGTTTCACGATATCAAATCGTATGGGGTCTTTTATTATTTCATTGGCTCCTTTTTCTTGTTTTATAGCGGTATTAAGGTAGCCAAGCGTCGCAAGGTTTGGACACCACCCCATTTGTATTTTAGTGGCAAGGCCACGTTTGACCGCAACACTACTATCATCAGAGGACTTTTTCGCCATACCAAATTCCAATTGGAGAAAAAATTTATCATCGGGAGTATTGCGATAAGTTCTCGAAAGAGTTTTTACTTCTATCAGCTTACCTTCATCCATGGCCGTAATCACCCAGCCGCCATCAAACGCATTTCTGGCGATACGGTTTGCATGCCATACTAAAAGCCCATTAGCTTTACCCGCCTCGATTTGCTGCATCACGTGATTAAAAATGGGACGGCCTCGTTTAAAGGCAGTATGACTTTCTCCTTTTTCAGTACCGCCAAATCTTTCAACTACTCTTAACCCTTCTCTTCTCTCCAATACTTCCAAATCTCGTTTTTGATCATCAAGAGAAAGTACCTGCC
>CAYHRN010000024.1:0-11845 GCA_964359155.1 uncultured Gammaproteobacteria bacterium
GTGTAAAAATACACTCAAGCGTGCGGCACGATACGGCGCTAGTTGAATAAGCGCAAAAAGTCCTGCAAATCCCGCAACGGCAAGAGCAGCAAGATGCGCCCATCTACCCCCTGCCACAAAATATAACCCTACCGCCGACAAAATAATCACCGTCATGGTGCCTACATCGGGCTGCAAAATTAATAAACCTGCCATCACCGCAAGGAACAGCACAAAAGGAGCAAAAGGGGCATGCTCCCCTTGCTCGCGCCGCTTCGCACACCAGGCAGCAAGGTAGATAAGAAACGCTAACTTTGCAATCTCAGAAGGTTGAAATGAAAACCCTCCTAGCGCAATCCAGCTATGAGCACGGCCGTAATTAGCACCAAGGCCCGGGATAAATACAATCACCAATAACAGCAAAGAAGCAATAAATAAAGGAAAGGCGTACCGAGCCCATACACGATAATCAACGAATGCACCTACAATGATGGCCACCAAGCCAGGCACAACCCCCATCAGGAGTTGGCGCCTTACAAAATGAAACGCATCTTGGAACTTCTCTAAAGCTACCACCGAAGAAGAAGAAGAAAGCATCAGGACACCAAACCCCAACAAAAGCCCAATAGTAGAAATTAAGATAATGTCGGGGCGATGGGGCTTCATATAAGCTGATCCACCAACGCTATAATAACCCCAATCATGGCACTTACCCCACCTATCATCCAAAACCGCATCACAATTTGAGGTTCAGTCCAACCCTTGGCTTCTAAATGATGATGCAAAGGTGCCGAGAGCAGCCATTTTTTTCCCCGGATTTTTTTTGAGCCTACCTGTGCTATCACAGAAAGTGACTCAACAACAAATACGCTGCCCACCACCGGCAACAACAGAGCGGCATTGGTGAGCATGGCAATAATACCCAAAGTAACTCCTAATGACATCGCCCCGGTATCGCCCATAAAAAATTGCGCGGGGTGAATATTAAACCATAAAAAAGCAAGAAGCGCCCCTGCAATCACGGCGCATAATGCTGCAAGATCGGTTTTGCCTTGCACAAAGGCAATAGCGCCAAAGGCAGTGAACGAAGTGAGTAACACGCTGCCTGCCAGCCCATCAAGCCCATCGGTAACGTTCACTGAGTGAGAGGTTGCGACAATTACTAAAAAAAACAATGGGATATACCAGGCGCCAATGGGAATATTACCGTAAAAAGGAATGTGTAAAAAATTCCATTCTAATTTGTAATAAAACCACCACGCACCAACTAAGGCAATAATACTATATATAATAATACGGTGACGCATGCGCAACCCCCCACCTCCTGCGCCGATATTGCGTACATTAAAAAAATCATCCACAAGGCCCACCAAGGCGGTAGCAGCAAGCGCAAAAAGCGGCAACCATGTTTGGCTACGGGTTACAAAATTGCCGGAGGGTACCAATGATGCTGCAAACGCAAGCGCAAGGGTGGTACCCCATATCACGATACCGCCCATAGTGGGCGTGCCAATCTTTTTTTGATGCAGATGCGCAAATACCGGCGCCTCTGCAGAGGAACGGATGTGCTTGCCTAAACGATGCCTTCTTAATAATCGCAACAAAAAAGGTGCCCACATAAAGGCAACCACAGAAGAAATGGTTCCTAAAGCAAGCACCTTAATAACAGGAAAATAAAGGTCCATGGGAAAGGCCGCACCTTAACGATTAAGCATGACCAACGCAAAGGCTGCTAAGAGCAGTATACATTGTACCAGCACTACTGCCCCCATGCAATAATAACTTACTAAACGCTCTTTCAAGAAAAAATATGCAGCAATGAGGGTGTTCACGATACCCAAAGAAAGCCCCAGGAGGGGCAAGAAAAGCACATACCACCATGCGCCAGTATCGTTAATGCCGATATGAATATTGTAGGAAAGAAGAAGAAAAGGGACGTGAGGAATAAAGAAGAGCAGAAGTAACCAGATTACGATATGAAGTCCGCCTGCAATAAGTAAGGCAAGGCGTATCCATGGATCCGTAACAATAATACGCAAAAAACGTAGCATGAACATGCTCCATTAGAACATTACTGCTTCTTCTGCGCGTTCATACGCATGAAGTTCTTCGGGAGTAAACCAAAAACCGACTTCATGGGAGGCCTCCGCAGGGTCGCCACTGGCATGCACGACATTGTAAATCGCGCGCTTATCCATATTGGCAAGTATAGGAGAATCCACTGAATAATCACCTCTTATGGTACCCATATCAGCCTTGGAAGGAATCGTGTGGCCCACAATTTTACGCACCATATCAATGGCGTGCACCCCGCTTACCACGAGCGCCACCACAGGGCCTGAAGTCCAAAAATTAATCAGCCATCCAAAAATCATCTGGCCAATTTTTAAAGGGTCATTGGTGCCAAGCTCTTTGAGGGGATCTTTGGCGTATTTAGCATAGGTTTCCAAAGTTTTGTTGCCCATACCCGACATCCAGGTGTCGGTACCCGGAAAAAACCCTTTTACCCATTCGGCTTTGGGAGTAACCATTTTAATGGCAATTACTTTTAGGCCACGTTGTTCAATACGGTGAATCGTGTCACCAATCAACCCGCGCTTCACGCCATCGGGTTTTACGATTAATATCGTGCGTTCTTCTTTGGGATGAGTCATAACTATGAGATTATGGGTTTTAGATTCTAGCGATTACGAGACTTCTGCCACAACACTAAAAGTGAGCTTGCCACAAAAAGTGTAGTGAATGTTCCTACGACAATGCCAATCATGAGTGCCAAAAGAAAATTTTTAATCGTATCGCCACCCCACAAATACACCGGCAACACTACCAAGATAGCCGTAGAACCGGTAAAAAGCGACCGTACGAGGGTTTCATTAAGACTTCGGTTCACGGTAGCAGCAAAAGAATCTGGTGAACGAGGTAAACGTTCACGCACACGGTCAAACGTGACAATCGCATCTTGCACCGCATACCCAAGGGTAGTTAAAAGAGCAGCAACAAACGAGGTGTCTACCTCGATATGAAATACTTTTCCCAAAAGAACGAAAATGCCCACCAAAATAATAATGTCTTCCAAAAGCGCAATCACCGCAATGATGCCATATTTCCAACTCGCCACCGGACGGGAAACTCTCCGAAAGGTAAACGCCAAATACAAGACAATAGCTGTACAGGCCATCACAATGGCAATAATAGTTTTTTGTCCTAACTCACGGCCCAAAGCCGGTCCAATAGAATCAAAACGAATCTCATTCACGGTGCCAAACTTTTCTTGCACACGAGCAATAATATCACGATGTAGTTGCTCACTAAGCTGTATCGTACGAATAATAACTTCTTCTGTACCCACGGGCTGAATCACCTGTTGCACATTGAATTCTTTAAGAACCGTCGTAAGCTCGGCAACGGTAGGCCGCGTATTCGAAAATTGTAACTCGATCAGTGTTCCGCCAGTAAAATCGATACCGTAGTTAAGCCCCACGGTAAAAAATCCAAGCAAACTTATCACCACGGCAATGGTAGAGATGCTGAGCCAAATATTTTTATACGCAATAATTTGAAGCATAGTTACTTTTGATTTTTCGCGCTCATCCCATACAGCCAGGGACCCCTCACCACATTCACCATAAGCATCATAAAAACCCGTGTTACCACCATACCAGAAAATAAGGCCAAAAAGGTGCCCAACAGTAAGGTCACAGCAAATCCTTTCACCAAGGAAGTGGTGAACGTCATTAAAATAAGTGAGGGCACAATCGTAGTCACATGGCCATCGCGCACGGCCAGCCACGAACGACTAAACGCTCGTTCTACCGCGCTCCGCAAGGGCACACCCGCACGCAACTCTTCTTTTAAGCGCTCGAACGTGAGCACATTCGCATCCACCGCCATACCTAATGACAAAATCACGCCGGCAAGGCCCGCCAAGGTCAGCACCACACCGATCAATTTAAATACGGCCAAAAGTAGCAAGCTATACACCATCAATGACAACACTGCAATAACACCAGGGAAACGATAATACAACATCATAAAGGCAGCAATAAGGATGAGCCCCACCAAACCTGCCTGCAGGCTTTTATCAAGTGCGTCGTTCCCCAAACTTGCCTCTACTACTTTTTCTGCAACCAGGGCAACAGGTACGGGCAAGGCACCTGCGTTCAAACGTTGTGAAAGTAATTTTGCCTCCTTCAGGCTAAAGCTTCCGGTAATCACGGCCTCGCCTCCGGTAATTTCGCCTTGCACCGTAGGAATACTAATAGGTTCATTGTCTAAGAAAATCGCCACGGGCTTCCCCACATTACGGCGCGTGATTTCACCAAAGAGCGTTGCGCCTTCAGTATTAAACTTCAAACCAATTTCAGGACGCCCAGAATTAGGGTCAAATTGCACACGGGCACTGCCCAACTGCTTACCCGTAAGCCCGGTGTACTTCCATGGCTCATAAGGGGCGTAGTCAGAAGGCTTTTTGCTGTTCACAAGAATACGTTGTACATGATATTCAGGCAAAGGGCGTTCATCTTTTTTATAAATAAGATGAAAACCAAATTCTGTTTCTACGACATCAGAAATAGTGCCTTTTTTCTGCGCGAATACGACATCGTTAAATGGGGGTGTCATTTGCCCCTTACCAAACCACCCTAAATCACCGCCGCGTTCTGTGGCACCCGGTTCAGTGGAATGTTCCTTTGCTAATTGCTCAAAGTTTTGTGGTGTGGCCCTGGCTTTCAGTTCATCAATCTTTTTACGCGCATCTTCCTTACTGGTTTCTTTATCACACTTTTCCGCACCTTTGAAACACATTAAAATATGACGCGCTTGTACTTCGCTTTCAGTACTACGCTGTGCAGCAAGGCGTATTACATTATATCCTTCAGGTGTTTCTATAAGAGACGGCACTACCGCAGGCGCCACAAGGCGTGCCTTCTCGATGGCATCAATGAATGCTTGATATTCGCCACCTTTTTTAATAAATCCAAGATCATGCTGCGATGTAGGATTAACAGGCGTAATAGATACCGGGGCGCCAGAATCAGTGGTAATACTCACGGGCGCGGACGCGGCTCCAGATGGAGAGCTGGAAAATTCTTTCATTAATTCTTCAAAATTGCCTCCTGATCGCGCCTTTGCCATGGCACGCTCAGCCTTTTTCTTGGCCTCAATATTAAATGCCTCCAGCTGTTTCTTTTCTTCGGGCGTTAAGTCGCGTTGGGGTTGCGGGTTTTGTTCTTTAAATTCCAAAATAGGCGTTTCACCAATTTGCTTTTTGGCGCCCGCCAAATCTTTAATCCCTGCCAACTCTACAATAATACGATAATGGTCACCACTGGTGGTGGTTTGTACTAAAGGTTCACTCACTCCAAAGGCATTCACACGCCGTTCAATCACGTCCCGCACGCCTTCAAGCGCCGCACCGCGCTCTTCTGCGCCCACATCTTTCATGTCGGCCTCATACACTAAATGCGCACCGCCTTGCAAATCAAGACCCAAACGATAGGGGGTAAAAAACCATGGGGGTAAAAATGAAAGAGCACGTGGGGCATCAAAAAACCCCGCCACCGCGGCTACCAAAATAATGAGAATTGCATACAAGGCAAAACGTTGACGCATACTATACTACCGAGACCCTCATTTTACTCTTTAAAGTGCCATCAAAGCGCCGGGCTTTGCGATGGCTAAATTTCACCACGCCCTCTTTCACGGCATACAAGGTATCATCTACGCCCTTGCGCACGCCAACACCCGGGAAACATGGGGTGCCACGCTGACGAATAATAATGGCGCCAGGCCATGCTTTTTCACCTGCATATAATTTCACGCCCAAACGTTGCCCGTGGGAGTCGCGTCCTAAACTGGTAGAACCACCTGATTTTTTTGTTGCCATAAACTTTTATATATTATTGCCAATGTGCTCAGCAAGATCTAACAACCGCGCTGCATAGGCCCATTCATTATCGTACCACGCAACCACTTTTACTAAATCGTGGTCAGTAACACGGGTAAGAGCAAGGTCCACAATAGCCGAGAAACTGCTGCCCACAAAGTCACTCGACACCAAGGGTACGGCACTTACCCCCACAATCCCCTTCCAGCGAGGGTTTTCTGCAGCAAGGGTAAAAAGCTCATTTACTTCCTCCACCGTAGTAGGCTTAGAAACGAGGGCAGTAATGTCTGATAATGATACATCCAATGTTGGCACACGAAACGCTATTCCGTCAAATCGCCCCTCTAAACCCTGTACCACCTTGCCTGTTGCCGAGGCCGCACCAGTAGAGGTAGGAATGATATTGACACTTGCGGCACGCGCACGCCGAAGATCAGGGTGAAGGGCTGGAGGAAGCGCATCCACTACATTTTGTTCCGCGGTCATGGAATGAATGGTGCTCATCATGGCCTTTTTAACCCCTAATGCTTCGTGTAAAATGGCAATGACGGGTGCCACAGAGTTAGTGGTACATGACGCATTATTCACTATCTGCTCGGTACCCTTATGCAGGCCATGATTCACGCCCATCACATAAGTAGGAGCATCATGCGAAGGCGCCGAGATTACCACAGCCTTGGCGCCGGAAGTAAGATGCATTCCCGCCTCTGCGTGCTTGGTAAAGCGGCCAGTGCATTCCAACACCACATCTACTTTGTGAACTTTCCAAGGAATATGCGCAGGGTCTTTTTCTGCTGATACCGGAATTTGCACCCCATCAATAATAAGAGCATGATCGGTAGCACCTACCGTATGCTCCCATGTACGAAATACTGAATCGTATTTGAGTAAATGAGCAAGTGTTGCAGGCGCACCAAGATCATTCATGGCCACCACCTGTATATCGTTCCTACCAAAGGCAGCACGTAACGCCGCACGCCCAATACGACCAAATCCATTAATGCCTACACGTATCATAAACTAAAACGCACAAACCGCTTAATACTAATATTTTCTCCTAATTTTGCTACCGTTTCCTTCATGACATCTTGCACGGTTTTGTCTTCATCTTTAATATAGGGCTGGTTTAATAAGCATACTTCTTGGTACCATTTTTCAATCTTTCCTTTCACAATATTCTCGGCAATGGCCTCTGGCTTTCCCATTTTTTTCACCTCTTCCATCCAAAGCGCACGCTGAATCGCTATTGCCTCGGCAGGAATATCAGCAACACTCACATACGTAGGCGCGCTTGCGGCAACTTGTAATGCCACTTCATGCACAAAGTCTTTAAATTGTGGGGTACGTGCCACAAAATCTGTTTCGCAGGTAACTTGCACTAAGGCACCCACCTTTCCTTGTCCATGAATGTAGGCATCCACAAGCCCTTCACCCATGTCACGCCCTGCTTTTTTATCCACCACTTCAAGGCCCTTTTTACGCAAAATTTCTGTAGCTTTGGCAAGATCGCCGGCACTATCGAGTAGTGCACTTTTGCATGCAGTGATAGGGGCGCCAGTTGCTTCACGCAACTGCATTAAAAGTTTCGTATCCATAGAAAAAAATCCTTAGCTTGCAAGCTCTTTTGTAGACTCCTCTACATCAGGAGTTACTTCTTCCAAACGAGTTGTAGTGTCTAAAGAAGGTTGAGCCGCATCGGTAACGGGGGCCACAGTTGCAGCACTTGTTTTGCCTTCATTGATTGCTTTGGCAAAATAAGCGAGCATGAGGGCAACTGCTTGACGCGAATCATCATTGCAAGGCACGGGGTGCGAAATACCTTCCGGATTGGTATTGGTGTCTACAAGCGCCACCACCGGAATGCCCTTGCGCGCGGCTTCTTTGCGAGCTGTTTTTTCATGCACCAGATCAATAATCAGAAGTACCTCGGGAGCAGCCGTCAGAGCCTCAATGCCTCCTATACGGCGGGTGAGATCTTCAATTTCATTACTAAACCCAAGCTGTTCTTTTTTGGTATATTTAGCAAGTGCGCCCGATGCCTTATCCGCACGCAATTCGTGAAGTCGTTTAATAAGTTTACCAATGACGGCAAAGTTGGTAAGCGTACCCCCAAGCCATCGCACCGTCACATAGGGCGTTAGGCAGGCCTGTGCTGCTTCTTGCACCAAATCTTTCACCGAATCTTTAGTACCTACCAGCACTATGCGCTTCCCGGTGCGTGCACATTCCGTAAGGAATGTGAATGCTGCCTCAAGCTTTTTTTGAGTTTGCGTAAGGTCAATAATATGCACGGTATGACGCGTAGTAAAAATATACGGCGCCATTTTGGGGTGACGCTTTTCAGAGGTGTGCCCCAAGTGCACTCCTGCGTGTAACAATTCAGTAATAGTTGGTAATGTTCCCATAATTAATAATCCTCGCCGCCCATTCCCATGCCAGACATTCCACCACGGCCCATAGGTGCAGGTTCTTTCTTGTCTGGAATATCAGTTATGACAGCTTCGGTGGTAATAATCATCGTGGCAATACTACCGGCATTTTGCAAAGCACTCCGCGTTACTTTGGTGGGGTCAATAATACCTTTCGCCACCAAATCTTCGTACGTGTGCGTGAGCGCATTGTACCCGAAATTGCCTTTGAGCTTTTTCACCTCTTCCACCACCACCGCACCGTCTTTTCCGGCGTTACTTGCAATTTGGCGTAAAGGCGTCTCAAATGCTTTGCGTAAAATATCAATACCCACTTTTTCTTCTCCACTCACGGCTACTGTATCTAAAATAGGCAAAGAACGCAAGAGCGCGACCCCGCCACCAGGCACAATACCTTCTTCTACGGCCGCGCGGGTTGCAGCCACCGCGTCTTCTACGCGTTGCTTTTTCTGCTTCATTTCAGTTTCTGTAGCAGCACCTACTTTAATCACCGCCACACCCCCAGTGAGTTTTGCTAAGCGTTCCTGGAGTTTTTCTTTATCAAATGAACTTTCGGTGTTGTTAAGCTGTGTACGCAATTGTGCTACCCGTTCGGCAATAACTTTGGCATCCCCCTTACCGCCTACAATAGTGGTAGTATCTTTGGTGGCAATTACTTTATGGGCATGCCCCAAATCTTCCAGGGTTGCGGTGTCGAGCTTTAACCCCACTTCTTCCGAAATCACACGCCCACCGGTGACCGCGGCAATATCGTGCAACATTTCTTTACGCCTGTCGCCAAAGCCAGGAGCACGCACCGCAAGCGCCGTAAAGGCGCCACGTAACTTATTGACCACAAAGGTTGCCAAGGCTTCGCCTTCAATTTCTTCGGCAATAATCACAATTTCTTTTTTGCCACTTTGTACCAATTTTTCCAACAAGGGCAAAATATCGGCCAGCGCGCCAATTTTTTTATCGGTAATAAGCATAGCAACATCGGTATACTCGGCAATCATTTTATCGCTATTGGTAATCATGTAAGGGGAGACATACCCCTTATCAAATTGCATGCCCTCCACTACTTCTTTTTGAATCCCAAAATATTGCGATTCCTCCACCGTAATTACGCCGTCTTTACCCACCTTACTCATCGCCTCGGCAATAATACGCCCAATTTCTTCATCATTAGCAGAAATACTTGCGACTTGCGCAATTTCGGCATCGGTAGCAATGGGTTTAGAAATTTTTGTCTTGAGATGCTCTACGACGGCAGCAATACCCTTTTCAATACCATTTTTAATCACCATGGGGTTGGCGCCTGCAGCTACATTTTTTAAACCTTCAGCAATCATAGCTTGGGCCAAAATAGTGGCGGTGGTGGTGCCATCCCCTGCTACATCATTGGTTTTGGTGGCAACTTCTTTTACCAAACTTGCGCCTACATTTTCATATTTATCGTCAAGCTCAATCTCTTTGGCTACGGTTACCCCATCGGCACAAATAAGCGGGCTTCCAAACCCACGGTCAAGCGCCACATTGCGCCCGGCAGGGCCCAAGGTGACTTTCACGGCATTTGCGAGTTTATCCACACCACGCTTCATGGCGGCTCGTGCTTTTTCATCAAAAATAATTTGCTTTGCTGCCATATAATTATTCAATTATTGCCAAGACATCACTTTCTGAAATGATTAAATACTCTTCTGTATCTATCTTTACTTCATCCGGTGCATATTTTTTAAATAACACCACATCGCCTATTTTCACGCCTAAGGGCGCGATTTGGCCCGTCTCCATTCGTTTACCAGGACCCACGGCAATAACCTTCCCCTTCTCGGGTTTTTCTTTGTTTAACGTGTCGGGCAAAATAATACCACTCTTCGTGGCTTCATCTTTACCAACTGCGGTGACCACAATGTGATCGGAAAGTGGTTTTAGGTTCATATATTTTTATTATTCAGTTACAAAAATACCCGCGGTCGACCGTAATGCGAGTACGATAAACTTAGTATGCAAGAAAAAATTCTGAGTGTCAATACTCTGCAATGACCCCACTCCCCAACATTTCATCATTATTGTAGAGGACTACAAATTGCCCTGGGGCGGGAGCCCATTGGGGCCTAGCGAAGCTTATGGCTAATAGCTTATAGCTTATGGCTGAATCAAGGGAAATGGTACAAGCCTCAGGCACTTGCCGATAGCGGATCATGGCTTGGCAAGCCAGAGGAAGCACGGGAGCATGACCAGAGAGCCAGTGCATTTCTGATACCGTGATATGCGAAGAATATAAAGAAGGGTGGTCGTGCGGAGCCACGGTGAGAATATTATTTTTCAGATCGCGCTCGCTCACATACAATGCCTCCGTGCCGCCACGGCTAAATCCATGCCGCTGCCCACGAGTGAAATACCACGCACCCATATGCTCCCCCACTACCGTACCATCCGGCAACTTGGCAATTCCCTTTTGGGGCTTAATAAAATCCTGCAAAAATTTCCCCATGTCTACCTTGCCTACAAAACAAAGCCCCTGACTATCTTTGCGGTCCCAATTTTGCAACCCACGCTTGTGTGCCTCTTCACGCACCTGCGGCTTGGTAAGGTCACCCAATGGGAAAAGACAATACTGAAGTTGTTGTTGCGTAAGACGACAAAGAAAATAACTTTGATCTTTGTTTTTGTCCGCGGCGCGATAAAGCTTCAAGCGATCCGAATTGTGCACACGGGCATCCGAATGTTCCGAATTATTCGGATCATTAGGATGATTCCCTAAATTAGGATCGCTGTGACGAAGTCGCACATAGTGACCCGTACCCACATAATCCGCACCCGCAGCTAAGGCCCTTTTGAGAAATATCCCAAACTTTATTTTTTCATTACACAGCACATCCGGGTTAGGCGTACGCCCGGCTTTGTATTCAGCAACCATATACTGAACGACGTCACGGCGATACTCCTCTTCTAAGTGCCAACTCTCAAAAGTAATGCCAAGTTTTGTAGCAACCGCAGCAGCGGTATCGAGCTCTTCTTGCCAAGGGCAATGCAAGGGGTCGGCACTGCTCCAATTTTTCATGTACACCCCGTGTACTGTGTACCCCTGTTCTTGCAGCAATGCCGCGGCAAGGCTGGAGTCGACTCCCCCCGACATAGCTACAAAAACTTTTTTACCACCTCTGTCCATACCTAATTAAGCAACCAAATTACATAATTCAAATACATCGCAAAACTCACCCAGGCAATGTACGGTACCAAAAGCCAGGCAGCTGGCTTAGAGATTTTATAAAATACAACAATCGTGGCGAGAATAGCGAGCCAGAGGAATACGATCTCAATAAGCGCACCGCCGGGACTATGCAGACCAAAAAATATGATTGACCAAAGTGTGTTCAAGACGAGCTGAATGAAAAATATGATGCCGCCCCTCCTTCGCTCCTTCGGAGCTACGGAAGGGTCACTTTTCCAAATAAGGAACAGTGAAATGCCCATGAGCGCAAAGATCGTCGTCCAGACCGGTCCGAATACCCACGCAGGAGGATTGAGAGCCGGCTTCACCAGCGTTGCATACCAGCCGGCGATAGAT
>CAYHRN010000025.1:0-11762 GCA_964359155.1 uncultured Gammaproteobacteria bacterium
CGGCAGTTTTTTCTTGTCCAGATTTCTGGAGATGAGCCGGAGCGTGGTCCGTCCCCCAGAGATCCGGAATAGGGCAGAGGTGGCACGAGGGGGGGGGGGTGGCTAGTTTACCTCAGGCAGCGTAGAGGGGGACGTTGCTTTTTTTGTGGGGAAAATTACATGGTACAATTATTATTCCCTCCCCCCTTGCGGGGGAGGGTTAGCCCAGTAGGTCATTCTGCTGAATGAGGTGAGGGGAACCCGTATGGAACGTAGTACACAACATCGCATTTTTGCACGTACTCTAAGGCACACACAAACCGATGCCGAGCATAAGCTCTGGTTTCATCTTTGCAGTAGGCGCTTACAAGGAATTAAATTCCGTCGGCAAGAATTATTAGGTCCCTACATTGTTGATTTTATAAGTTTTGATGAGCATCTTATTATTGAACTCGATGGAGGGCAGCATAATGAAGAACAAGGGAGAAGAAATGATGCTACAAGGACTCAGTGGCTAAAAACACAAGGGTATAAAGTACTACGTTTCTGGAATGATGAAGTGTTAAAAGATATCATTGCAGTGTTAGAAGAAATTCTCAGAAATACACACCCTCACCCTAGCCCTCTCCCGTAAAGGGAGAGGGAAGTAAGTTTAGGATTAAATGAAATGGCGGGCAGAGGAGTGGCAGTGTCCACTCGTGCCCGCACATTGCCGATCGGAATGCCCTAGCCTTCTAGCCTTGCGGTGGTGCAAGGCTATCCCAGTCGCCGGGAAGGCCGGCATGGAATGAACCCGGAGTGTTTTCTTCCCATGCGACTATGCATTGTATTCTGATGCGCGTCTTCTCATCCGGCGAGAGCGCCTCCCACGCCCGATGGGATGCATCGATGCGCTGCCGCATCATTGTTTCGAGCCTGGATATCCGATGTTCTATCATCTGCCCTATCTCCAAAAAGGGGACTTTTTAGTATACGTAATAGAAAATCGCTTGACAACAATAAATTAGCACTCTATACTTGAGAGTGCTAATTGGTTATTATGAATAGTCGTCAGCAACGCATCATGCAACAGGTTATTTATTTACATCAAACCACGGCAGAACCCGTGGGCTCTTTAGCACTATCTGAATGTGGTAAATTTAGAATTAGCGGGGCAACGTTGCGCAATGAACTTGCTGATTTAGAACAAGAAGGATTTTTGTGTAAACCTCATACCAGTGCGGGGCGAGTGCCTACCTTGAAATCGTATATATGGTACATCGACACGGTGAAGCATGGCACGCTTCCTACCAAAGAAGAGCAGCGTACCTTTGATGTACTGCGCGCCGTGAACCGTGATGAGTTCCGCTATTGCCGTGAGCTTGCCAAACACTTGGCCGACACGAGCGGCGAAGGCGTATTTGTGGCGTTTGGCCCGTACTCTACTTTTTATACCGGGCTTACGAACTTATTTAGTAAACCCGAATTATATGAAGCAAGCCGTTCTGCCACCTTAAGCCAGGCGTTGGATAAATTAAATGATATTTTAGAAGTGTTGATGCATAAAGCACCTAGCCCAGAAAAAGTAGAAGTCATTATGGGGGAAGAGTCGCCCTTTGGAAAAGATTTTGGTGCACTTATGGTGCGATTTACGCGGGGTGAGATTAAAGATGGCGTCATTGGTATTTTGGGACTCCTGCGCATGGATTGGGAAAAGAATATGGGGCTTATGAAGTATGTAAGAGAAATGTTATCAAATTAAATATGGTTGACGAACCAAAAATTATTACCGAGGAGCAACTGGAGGCGTGCAAAAAGCAGGCTGAAGAATACTTGAACGGCTGGAAGCGCGCCAAGGCAGATTATATGAACCTTGAGCGGCAGATGGAAAAAGAAAAAGCGCAATGGATGAATATGGCAGTGCTGCCTGTGGTACTGGAACTTATTACTCTTGCTGAACATTTTGACCAAGCATTTGTGCACACGCCCAATACTGAACAGTCTGATGAAATGAAAACATGGATGCAAGGTATCGATCATACGCGAAATGATTTGAAAGGATTATTGAAGACACTGCAAGTAGAAAGAATCGAAACCCTTGGCAAGGAAATAGATTTGAATCTTATGGAAGTAGTGGCAAAAGAAAAAACCGAGAGCCAAGAAAGCGGGAAAATTATTCGTGAAGTAGGAGCAGGGTACGTAATGGCAGGAAGCCTCATTAAAATTGCAAAAGTCATTGTAGCTGAATAAAAATATAATTGTATGAGCATTATGCAATGGCACCCTATGGGGATTATGGACCCGTTTGAAGAAATGCAGCGTATGATGAGTGAGATGCCCAACATGGCACAAGGTCAGATGAAAATTTTTGCACCCGCGTTGGATATTTATGAAAAAGGCGACAACGTAGTTGCCGAGATGCCACTTGCGGGGGTGGATCCGGAGAACGTGGAAGTGAATATAGAAGACACTACGCTTATTGTGAAAGGTAGCTCGGGGAGCGCAACCGAGGTAGATGAGAAAAATTATTATCGCAAAGAAGTGCGGCAGGGAAGTTTTTACCGCGCCGTAGCATTGCCCGTACCAGTGCTCAAAGATAAAGCAAGCGCCGTGTCGGAAAACGGTATTCTTCGCATCACGATTCCCAAAGCACCCGAGGTAAAAGCTAAACATGTACCCATTAAAGTAAAAATTAGTAAAAAATAAACTATGGCAAGAATTATTGGTATTGATTTAGGAACCTCAAATTCTGCGGCTGCTTACCTGGAGGCAGGTAAGAGTAAAATGATTCCTTCCTCAGAAGGTACTACGCTTGTGGGCGGTAAAGCCTTTCCGAGTTATGTTGCATTTACCAAAGAAGGAGAATTGCTCGTGGGTGAACCTGCACGAAGACAGGCAGTGAGTAACCCTGAGGGCACGGTATATGCTGCCAAGCGCAAAATGGGTACTGACTTTAAGTATAGTGTGTACGGCAAAGAATATACACCACAGCAGATTGGTGCGTTTATTCTCCAAAAGATTAAAAAGGATTCTGAAACCTATTTAGGTGAGCGCATTGAAAAAGCAGTAATTACCGTACCTGCCTATTTTAACGATGCACAGCGCCAAGCAACTAAAGACGCAGGTGCGATTGCCGGGCTTGAAGTGGTGCGCATTATTAATGAGCCCACGGCTGCCGCGTTGGCGTATGGGCTCGATAAGGCACAAAATAAAGATCAGCAAGTGCTGGTGTTCGACCTTGGGGGCGGCACGCTTGACGTGACCATTATGAATTTTGGCCAGGGCGTATTTGAAGTCATTACCACATCCGGTGACACCCAATTGGGCGGGACCGACATGGATAAAATACTTATTGACTATATTGAAAGTGAGTTTAAAAAGAAGGAAGGGCTTGATTTGGCTAAAGACCAGATGGCAACACAACGCATTCGTGAAGCAGCAGAAAAGGCCAAAATTGAACTTTCTTCCACCATGGAAACCGAGATTAATTTGCCGTTTATTACTGCCGATAAAAGCGGCCCTAAGCATTTGGTAATGCGTATTACGCGCGCCAAGTTGGAAGAACTGGTAAGCCCCATTATAGAGCGTTGCCGTAAGCCAGTGGAGGCTGCCTTAAGTGATGCCAAGCTTACGCCGCAACAAATTGAAAAAATAATTCTGGTCGGTGGCCCCACCCGCATGCCTTCGATTCAGAAATTCTTGGAAAGTTATTTTGGCCCCAAAATTGAACGTGGAGTAGACCCCATGGAATGTGTGGCGCAAGGTGCAGCTATTCAAGGCGCCGTGCTTGCCGGTGACACCGAAACCAAAGGTATTTTGTTGTTGGACGTAACTCCTTTAACTTTAGGTATTGAAACCATGGGCGGTGTTTCTACTCCTTTGATTACGCGCAATACCACCATTCCTACCAGTAAGTCGCAGATTTTTAGCACCGCGGCCGATAGTCAACCCAGTGTAGAAATTCATGTACTCCAAGGTGAGCGCGCCATGGCCGGTGATAACCGTACTTTGGGAAGGTTTATGCTAGATGGTATACCAGCCGCGCCCCGTGGTGTACCCCAAATTGAAGTGAGTTTTGACCTTGATGCCAATGGAATACTTACCGTGAAGGCAAAAGACAAGGCCACCAACAAAGAGCAGCATATTGTGATTAAAGATTCTTCTGCCTTAAGTAAAGAAGAGATTGAAAAAATGAAGCGCGAGGCCGAGCAGTTTGCTGCGGAAGACCGCAAAAAGCGCGAGGCGGTGGAAGCGCGCAATATGGTGGATACCATGATTACCATGGCGAAGAAAACAGTTACGGATGCCAAGGGCAAGGCCAGTGAGGCAGATATTAAAGACGTAGAGGCAAAAATTGCTGACCTTGAGAAAGTAAAAGATGGCGTAGACCAAGAGGCCATTAAAAAAGCTTCTGAAGCCTTAAGTGCGGCTATGCAAAAAGTAGGTGCGGCCATGTATGCCAAGAATGAAGAAGCACCAAAAGCTGATGGCACAAAACCCGAAGAACCTAAAAAGGATGAACCTGTAGAGGGAGAAGTCGTGAAATAGCTTTTTTATGTCATCCCGGCGAAAGCCGGGATCCAGGCTCGTACCTCGTTCGCTCGGCGCAACTCTTTGCTCAGCCGTTCGCTCGGCCGATACGCCCTGACGACACGGATATTTTTCTGCTGAAAAATTCCTCCGACTCGTGCCAGGCCGCACTCCGTAGGGTCGTCAGGTGCATATCTGCATTCGCTCACTCGCAACCTTTTCCCCTGTCAATGTATCCCATTCTTTATGTCTGACTACTATCAAACTCTAGGAGTTTCGAAAAACGCCAGCCCGGATGAAATCAAGGCGGCGTTTCGGAAGTTGGCGCATGAGCACCATCCTGATAAGGCTGGGGGAAATACTGAAAAGTTTAAAGAGGTGAATGAGGCGTACCAAGTATTGAGCGACGACCATAAGCGTAAACAGTACGACCAGTTTGGCCCACAATTTGAACAAATGCGTCAACAGGGTGGGGCACAGGGTTTTGGTGGATTTCGCGATTGGGCAAGTTTTATGGAAGCCATGCAAAATCAGCAGCAAGGTGGTGGACAAGGATTTTCTTTTAATATGGATGATGCGGGTGATTTGTTTGGTAATTTGGGTGAAATGTTTGGATTTGGGAGTGGCAGTCGTGGACGAAGTCGCGGAGGCCAGGATTTAGAAGCGCAAATGAATATTACATTTCAAGAAGCAGTATTTGGCACCGAAAAAACATTGGACATTAACCGCGATGATGCCTGTACCGAATGTAAAGGTAGCGGTGCAGAGCCTGGCACCAAAATGGTGAATTGCAAAACATGTGGCGGGCAAGGGCGTGTGCGGCAAGTACGCAGTTCTTTATTTGGCCGTTTTGAAACCGTGGGAACCTGTGAAGCCTGCGAGGGCATGGGCAAACTACCCGAAAAGTCGTGTAGCACCTGCCGCGGTGAAGGCATTCTTCGTACGCGCAAACAACTACGCGTGAAAATTCCTGCAGGTATTGATAATGGCGAAACGCTCCGCATTACGGGCGAGGGTGGTGCCACAAAGGCAGGGAAAAGTGGCGACTTATATTTACATATTCGTGTGCAAAAAGATGCACGTTTTGTGCGCGAGGGTTACGACATTCATACCGAGGCAAGTATTACCATTTCCGACGCTGCGTTAGGGGGTACCAAAGAAGTAGAAACCGTGCATGGGCCGGTAAGTTTAAAAATTCCTCCAGGCACCACCCATGGCATGGTATTTCGTATTCGTGGGAAAGGCGTGCCCCATATTCGTGGCGGCGGCGCGGGTGACCATTTAGTAGAGGTGGCAATTGAAGTGCCTAGCCGTTTAAGCCGAAGGCAAAAAGAGCTTTTGGAAGAGTTGAAAAAAGAGGGGCTATAGGGCCCTTCTTTTTTGTTGCAAGAGAAAGAATAATGCAAGAGTAATAAATGGAATACTCAGCCATTGGGCTGTGGTAAGGCCGGCGTAGTGCGGGAAGTCTTTGAGGAATTCGAGGAAGAAGCGGGAGGTTAAATACAGGAGAAGGAAAGTAAAAAAGAGGGTGCCGGGAAGCGGAATGTTCAGGGTATTCCCACGAACAACCAGACTCGGCTCACCCAGCGTGTTCGCCGGTCTTAATGGCTCGACTTTGCTCGTCCCGCTAGGCGCGGGACACCATGCCCGCAAAGTCTCCGCCGTTTTGTTCTTAGGGAATATCCCTCGCATTCCTTTTATTTTTATAAGTAAAATGATAAGCGCAGTAAGTAGCAGTGCACCTGCTTCATAGAGTTGCACCGGGTGGCGGGGAAGTTCGTAACCTTGGAAAACTACACCCCATGGCAAGGCGGTCGGAAGCCCCACAATTTCGGCATTGAAAAAATTTGCAATACGCACTAAAGCTGCGCCAAGGGCAATGGGGACGGCGGCGAGATCGGCCAGGAGGAGGAAATGTTGCCAATAGCCAATAGTCACTAGCCAATAGTTTTTTCTGTCATCCCGACGAAAGTCGGGATCCAGATACGTATTAATCTGGATTCCGGCTTTCGCCGGAATGACATGCATTAACTTTCTAGCAAATACCCAGGTGGTAATAATGCCTGCAATAAGGGCGCCGTGGGAGGCCAAGCCGCCGTGCCAGACGGCGAAGACTTCCAGTGGGTGGGCGAGGTAATAGTTGGGTTCATAAAAAAGTACTTCGCCAAGGCGGGCGCCAAGTACAATACTTAAGGCGAGCCAAAATAAATACGAGTCCACAAATTTTTCTGGCAAGCCTGCGGCGCGCGCAAATTTTTTAAATAAAAATATACCTTGCGCCAGGGCAAGGGCAAACAAGATGCCGTAGAGACGGATTTCGATAGGACCAAGATGGAAGAGGATTGGGGCCATAGCTCGTTAGCTCGTTAGCTCGTTAGCGCCTTCGGCGTTTAGCTTTTTACTAACGAGCTTTTGAGCTTTTGAGCTATCGAGCTGAGACTGTAAGAGATTCCTCACCACCACCCTGTCATCCCAGGGAATTTTTTTATTGCCGATTACTTGGAGCTGCTCCGCGCCTTTGCCAAGGATAAGTACCAAGTCGCCTGGCTGCGCAAGCGCAAGCGCTTTGGCAATGGCCGTACGGCGGTCGAGGATCTTTAGCAAAGAGATTTCAGAGATTTTATGCTTGATTCCAGCGATGAGATCACTCGCAATTTTTTCGGGATTTTCGCCATACGGGTCGTCGTTAGTAACGATAATGGTGTCAGCACCATGGTCCAGCACGCTTCCCATAAGAGGGCGAGCTTTAGGGTCGCGCTCGCCACACGCACCAAAAACCACAATGGTCGACCCCCTCTTAGTCCCCCCCTTGGTAAGGGGGGGAGAAGGGGGGGTGATCACCTCGAATAATGCCTTGAGCGACACAGGCGAGTGTGCGTAGTCAACAATAATTTTGAATGGTTGGCCCTCGTTTATCTCCTCGAGTCGGCCAGGAATGGTGCCAGGGTTTTGCAGCGCGGTTTTTATGTTATCTCGTGAGACTCCAAGGGATTCTGCCACCGTTGCGGCAGCTAGGCCGTTATAGATATTAAAGCCGGCAAGGAAGGGCAATTTTTCTTGTTCTAAGAATTTTGCCAGGGCATTGCCGTGATGAAATACAAGAACCTGCTCACCCCCTCTCCCTGGAGGGGAGAGGGTTGGGGTGAGGGTGCCCGTATCCGGATCATCTCCATTGAGCACTAAGGTTTTGAGGCTGGGTGTGATAAGAAGTTTGTGCGTTGCTTGGTAATCAAAAGGCGTGGGGTGGTATTCTTGATGGTCGGGCGTAAGATTGGTAATGAGCACGGTGTGGAATGGAATGCCGTAGGTGCGATATTGTTTCAAGGCATGCGATGAAACTTCCAGCACTACATAATCTATTTTTTGTGTAACACAATACGCCAAGAATTTTTGTAAAAACCATACGTCGGGGCTGGTCATTTTTAAATGGTTTAAACGTTGCTCACTCCCACATTTAATTGTCGTCGTAGAAAGCATGGCTACGTGGTAGCCAGCCTCTTCTAGAATACGAGCAATCAAATGACACGTAGTACTTTTGCCTTTGGTGCCAGCAACGCCAACGATCTTGAGCTTTTTGGCCGGGAAGCCATAGTAATAATTTGCTAGCATAGCTTGGGGGTAATGCCAGTATGCATTGATAATGCTATGGGGGATGAGTTTTTTAAGAGATTGCATTAACACATTTTTTAAATTTGTTACCACGATCAAATTCATTGATGAACATACCAAAAGAGGCGGCTCCTGGAGAAAGGATGATGAGAGGGTTTGAATGTGCCGAAGTCTCACTTCTTTTAGAAGTGAGACTTCCAAAAGTTGAATTCGCCATGTGCCATGCGGTTTGTACCGCATGCTCCATGCTCTCTGCCCTCACCACCATACTCTCTTTCCCTAGATTTTCTAGTTCCCGCATGAGTTTCTCCGAAGCAGTATACGCAGGGTGGGTGAGAAGCAATACTTTTTGTACATATGGCGAATTAGCAATGACTCGCGCTAATTCATCCATAGGCAAGTTTTTATCTTGTCCACCCATGATAAGGAAGATAGGCTGATGCAATGATTGTAAGGCTGCCACGGTGGCTGAAGGGTTGGTGGCAGCACTGTCGTTAATAAATTGAATGCCATTTTTTTTCCCAATCAGCTCCATTCTATGTGGTAGCCCTTTGAAGGTGGTAATGGCGTGGGCGATTATTGTTTCGTCTACGCCATGGGCACGTGCAACTGCTGTGGCTGCTGCAATGTTTGCTTGGTTATGAACCCCTGGCAAGGTCTCACCTTGCTCTGCAAGGTGAGACCTTGAAGAGGAATACCAGATCGTTTTCCCTTGAGAGGAGAGTTTTTTCACCTCTTCACTATCTGCATTCAGCACCGCAATATCTTGTGGCTTTTGAAATTTCAGTATCAAGGCCTTTGCCGCAGCGTAAGCCGCAAAATCTTTATAACGATTTAGATGATCAGGCAGAATATTAGTAATCACCGCCGTGTGTGGGCTTACCTTGTGTTTCGCAAGGCCTTCCAAATGCCATGAAGAAAGTTCCAATACCACCGTGGTAGTGGGGGTGATATGTTCAAGCGCATCAAGTACTGATATGCCGATATTGCCCGCTAATACTACGTCCTTGCCTGCAGTTTTAAAAATATGCGCGATCAGCGCGCTTGTGGTGCTTTTGCCTTTAGTACCCGTAACACCAATAATGTCTTTGGAAGGGCAGAGCTGAAAAAATAATCCCATGTCAGTGTCGATGGGGATTTTATTCTGTTCTGCTGTTTTTAAAAAAGGCGAATCGTCGGGCACCGCAGGGTTACGGATTACCATGTCGGCATGCGTGAAATCCTCTTCGCGATGGTGCCCCAGTATATAGGTGATGGGGAGGTCTTTCAGTTGCTCAATTGAGTCCTTAAGCTCCGTTTCGGTTTTTAAATCTGTCACCGTTACCCGTGCGCCACTGCGCGCCAAAAATTTGGCCACCCCTACGCCGCCTTGATTAATACCCAAACCCATCACGGTAATTTTTTTAGCCTTAAGGTCCATACTAGGTAATTATCGTTTCCCCCTTTTCAATCATTTTAGAAATTTTACCCATTTCTTTGGCCATATTAATAAGGGTGGCACCAATGACTTTGTTATTCTTAAGCAAGATGCGCCCGTAACTATTTTGATTCGGCGAGCCTTGTACTACTACCTTGCGATCTGCAAGCGGGCGCACATCGCCCACAAAAGAAATAATCAGTCCTGCGCCCTGGGCAGTATAGGAAGACACCAGCTTAAAGGGTTCCTTAGGGCCCACCATATTAAGCCCTGCACGGCGGCCTTGCAGCTGCGCATTTACCCAATTCCCCAATATCATATAATCGCCCAGCATAAGGTCGTTGAATTCTGCCACGTCGCCCGCGGCCCACACATTCTCTACCCCCGTTTCTAAATATTCATTTACCACAATGCCTTTATTTACGGGTATACCTTGGTCTTTAAGCCATTGCACCGGGTATTCAATGCCTTTGCCTACCACAATGAGATCGGTAGTGAGATGTGCTCCCGAAGAAAGCGTTGCACGGTAGCCTTGTGGTATACCCTCAATGTTGGTGAGTTCAGTTTGTTTGATAATACTCACGCCAATTTTCATGAGAGCATGCTCGATCATCACACAGGAAGGTTTATCGAGCAGTGATTCCCAAAAATAGTTTTTGCGTAACACCAAGGTGGTTGGTATGCCGGCCTTACGTAGGACATCGCACGCTTCAAAGCCAATGAAGCCGCTGCCCACGACCACAGCATGAGTGCTGGTAGGTATTTTTTCCATGAACTTTTGGCCATCAGTCAGGGTGCGAATATAACAAATGCGATCTTGGCTTGCGCCGGGTGTTTCAAGGGTTTTGACGACACCTCCCACCGCAAGGAGTAATTTTTCGTATACAAGTTCGGTGCCGTTATGACAGCGCACGATTTTGTTCTGAGTATCAATCGTGAGGACGCGTGTACGCGTACGTAGCTCGATATTCTGTGCAGCGTACCACTCGGGTTTGCGTAGCATGACATTGTTAAAAGGAATCTTTTTTAATACAAAGTGAGGTTTCGAGAGCAAAATACGCGAGTACAAGGGTTCGGCCTCGTCGGTGACAATTACCACACGGGAGGTTTTGTCTTTCGTGCGTATGGCTTCGGCGCAACTGGTACCTGCCACGCCCCCGCCAATAATAAGATACTCAACTTGTTCCATACTATTTCGCAATGAGTTTTTTAAATTCTTCCACCAGGGGCACCGATTCTGGATCAATGCCCCATTGGTTTGCCATAAAAAACGATGCCCATATGCTCATAAGAACAGTAATCACGCTTCGTTCTATTCGTGATGAACCCTGTAGGGGGATAAGGGTCACTGGTATACCTTGCTGTTGGAGTAAGTCGTGCATCACGAGCATGCGTTTTTGTACGCGAGGGTGGTCTTCGGGGTCTTGTAAGAGCAAAACATGGAATGCTTTGGTAAGCCCCACCATTTCATTATGATTCATTTCAGGAATGGCATTACAAAATGCAGGATGCTTAGTGTTTTCATTGATGGCAATTTTCCATGTGTAGGTGAGAGGTAGATTGAGCGTGGAAGCATAGATCACCGGAATGCTGGTGCCTATTGCATGGGCAATATTTTTTGCTTGATCTTGGATCGTGGCGATAGGCAGCTGTGTGGCAAGACGCGTAAGTTCGGCTGAAGCTTCTTGAAGGTTCATAATCGCCGTGAGTGCCTTAAGCCGATACCCCAGGGAAAGCCGCGGAGGAATGCCAGTAGCAGGAATTTGGATATAAGGAATACCATCGTGTTGTGCGTGTGCAAGCAAAGTGCCTCCGGTAGTAATGGCCAGTATAGAAAGGCCTTTTGCGCGCGCTTCTGCATACGCACTTAGTACTTCTTCGGTGGTACCAGAGTATGAACTAAGAATAATAAGACTTTTTTTAAGGCGTTCTGCGGGAATATTCGGTAGCCCATAATCGCGATGAATAATTATGTCGAGCTTAAGATTGATAGTGCCAATAAGCTCGGTGCACAAGTTTGAGCCGCCCATACCTACCACCACATAGCTCGCATAGGTACCCAGTTTTTCTGCACCGCAAAGCACTGGCTCATAGGCCAGTTGTTGTGGGAAATCATTAATCCATTGTTCCATCATATGATTCAGCAGAATCACACTATGTGTACAGGTATCGTACGCTATGACCTCCTTGTTGACAAGACTTGTTATATGCTATAGTGAATGTACGTTTTACATTATCAATATTCTCA
>CAYHRN010000026.1:0-10784 GCA_964359155.1 uncultured Gammaproteobacteria bacterium
TCGATGATAGTATTTATTACCAAAAATATAATCGCTGGCGGTGGTGTAGGGTACTACCACCACTTCATCAAAATTGAAAAAAGAACTTTGGCCTTTTTGCGCTAATACGCCAATAACTTTAAAACTACGCCCCTTCATTTTAACTTTTTTACCCACCGCGGTGTTCAAAGAACCAAAAAGCTCATCTTTCACTTTTGATCCCAGCATCACCACGCTCGCACGGCTTTTAATTTCTTCTTCTCCAAAAGATACGCCTTGAGCTACTTGCACATCGTACATGGTGGCAAAAAGATCAGAAACGCCAAAAATAGTAGCTTTATAAAGCTCGTTTTCGTATACCACGGCCGCATTACCAAAAATGACGGGCATAATTTTGGCCAAATACGGAACATTTACCTTTTTTTGAAGCTCCACCACATCTTTTTCTTTTAAAGAATCGCTGTACATGGTAGATAAAGAATCCATAATGCCTTTGGGCTGCCTGCCGGGTACAATAGCAATAGTTTTAGAACCCACAGACTGTACTTGGCTAAGAATAAGGCTTTGAGCGCCTTGCCCCAACGACATCACCAGCATAATGGCAGTGATACCAATCACAATGCCCAGCACCGTGAGTGCCGAACGGGCAATATTAGTAGTAAGACCCTTCATGGCAATAATGAGAGAGTGCTGGAGATACATACTATTTTGTAAATTCTTTACCCTGCGTTTGACGATCTTCCACGTTTTCATCGCTGGTAATAACGCCATCCTGTAAACGAAGAATGCGCTGTGCACAACGCGCAGTAGTGGTTTCGTGAGTAATAAGAATAATCGTATGGCCTTGGCGGTGAAGGGTATGGAATATCTCCATTACGCGAGCGCCTGAGACTGAATCAAGGTTCCCAGTAGGTTCGTCAGCAAAAATCACCGCGGGATTCATTACCAATGCCCTGGCGATTGCCACGCGCTGCCGTTCCCCACCAGAAAGTTCTGCAGAGGTATGGTGGAGCCTATGCGTTAAATCTACTGCGGCAATAGCCTTCATGCTGCGCGCATGCCACTCACTTTGGGGAACTTGAGAGTACAGTAAGGGCAACATGACATTATCTAGTACACTCGTGCGGGGCAATAAATTAAACATTTGAAACACAAACCCCATGCGTTCGTTGCGTACACGAGCGACTTCATGAGGTGTGTAATCGCCTGCAAGCTTACCTTCAAAGCGATACGTGCCAGAGGTGGGAGCATCAAGCAGGCCCACCACATGGAGCAAGGTAGACTTACCGCTTCCTGAAGGCCCCATAATAGCGACAAATTCGCCCTGAGAAATGGTTAAAGAAACCCCGCGCAAGGCAGGAGTTGCGGTGGCCTCGTCGCGGTATACTTTTTCAATATTAGTAAGTTCAATCAATGCCATAGAGCACTACCTTATCCCCTTCTTGAAGCCCATTAAGTATTTCGATAGTGCCATCTACCCCACGCACACCCGTATGCACAGTGACTACTCGCACCACACCAGAAGCATCGAGTACCTGCACCGTTGCAACCTTATTTTTGGTAGTTATTGCGCGTAAAGGCACAAGAAGCACGGCATGCTTCTGCGCCACCACAATATCTACATTGGCCGTCATACCCTCTTTGATAAGATTAAGGTTATGAGTATCCACAAATTGCAGTGTGGTTTTATAGGTAGCCACGCCTTCTACCATGATGGCAGCGGGGTCAATGCGGATAACCTTTGCAGCAAAAAGTACCTCATCACGATACGCATCAAGCGTCACGCGTGCTTCTTGGCCAACTTTTACCTCAGCAATATCGGCCTCTGAAATACGCGCCTCAATAATAAACGGATCTTGCGAAAGGACCGACACTAAGGGTACAGAGGGTGTAATAATTTGTCCTACTTTTGCATCTTGCGTTGCAATAATGCCGGCAAAGGGCGAACGAAGAACGCTTTTTGCCAACTGTGCCTGTATCACCTGCACACCAGCCTCGGCAGCTTTCACTTGCGCCTCTTGTGCAGCTAATTTCTCTGTTGTTGCGCCTGCTTGTTTCAGTGCAAGATCTTTTTGCGCAGATTGCAACACATTTTGGGCCGAAGTAACTGCAGTATGTGCATTTGCAATGTTGGTACGATTTAAAGCTTGTTGCGCCGCAATACCTTGTTCTTGTGTGGCAATGTTGGCAAGTGCGGTGTGCACTTCAGTTCGCGCCGTATTCATATACCCTTTATAGGTAGTTATAGTTGTTTGTGAAATTCCTGCGGCACCATTCAAGGCATCTTGCAGACGCAGTAAAAATGCGGCGTATGTAGTTAATCGGCCCTTTACTGTAGTTAAAAGTGCATCTAATGCTCCTTGATCCGTGGGAAGTGTGGCCACTTGTGCCCGAAATTCGTTCAATGATTGCTGCACCACTATGCGCGTCCATGCCACATCGTTTTCGGCTTGGGAATCGGTAGTGATAAAGGTAAGTTTTGGATTAGAAGAAAGATCATTAGTAAAAAGCTCATCAGTTTGTTTGACTATGGCATCATCTGCCTTCACATATGCATCAGAAGCGCTATCGCGCGCGGCACTGTACTTAGACTGTAAATCAACAGTGGCTTTATTCTGCGCCAAGGTGAGATTTTCCTTTGCATCATTGACGGTACGAGAAGCATTCTCCACTGAAGTCTGTACCAAGACAATCTCTTCTGCGCGTGTGCCACGCTTCAGCTCGGCCATTTGCGCCTTTGCAGCCTGAAGTTGAGCTTGGGCCTGATGAAGTTGCGCAGTAAGTTCGGCAGCATGTAATGCCACAAGCTGCTGACCTTGTCGTACACGATCTCCTGTTTTCACATACACGCCCTGCACGGTACCGCTTTTTTCAAATGCCAAATCTACGCGTTGTGCGGCCTTTACCGTGCTCGTAACACTCACTTCACGAGTAACATCGCCTCGCACTACGGTAACAAGCTCTTGCGCGGGCTTTTTTTGAAAACGAGCATACGAAATACCAACTACTACCATGGCGAGAACGCCAATGGTAATAAGGGTTTTTGGATAATTTTTCATAAAAGAAAGCACCACCATATAGGTACATTCTATATCACCACAAAATTGCATTTTATGCAAGCCATAACAAAGGAGACCCCTTGCAGGGTCCCCTTATTCGATTCGTTGTAAAATCTTGATGTGTATTATGCTGCTTTCATGGCATCTTTCAAACCCTTGCCTGCTTTAAATTTAGGAACTCTCATAGCAGGGATCTGAATCTTTGCGCCGGTCTTGGGGTTCACGCCCATGCGTCCTGCACGTTGCTTGGCAAGAAAACTTCCAAAACCCGTGAATACCACCTCACCGCCACTCTTCATAGTTGCAACAATGGTTTCGAGCATATGCACCATCATGCGTTCTACTTGAGCGCGAGGTAAATTTTCTTTTTGCGCCATTGCGTCAATTAATTCTGCTTTTGTCATGGATATTCACCTCCCTTTCGTAAAAGTACACAATAATTAATGATTAGCACATAACCACGAGTATCCTAGCGTATTTCTACTTCTCTGTAAACACGGTCAATACTTACTGCGCTGCTGGCTGCTTCATCAATATCAATAATTACGCCATTCACACCGCATATCCCCTTCTCGGGAATATCAAAGCCACCGCCTGGTTTTTGGCTTAGAAACTGCTTTAATGGGCCTTCTTTGGCGACACCAATGATAGAGTCCTTCGCCCCCACGGGCCCCACGTCGGTGATAAAAGCAGTGCCGCCTTTCAATATATGGTAGTCTGCCGTAGGGACCTGGATATGCGTTCCTACTACTGCAGACACACGGCCGTCGAGGTAATGCCCCATGGCTACTTTTTCACTGGTAGCTTCGGCATGAAAATCCACAAATATGGCAGCAATTTTTTTATCTTTCTTGTAGTCCTGCAAAATTTCGTCAGCTTTACGAAATGGACAGTCAAGACTTTCTTTAAAGAACACCCGGCCCATGAGATTAATGATAAGGACACGTTGTCCGCTTGGTGTTTGTATAATCCCTGCACCCTTACCCTCAACGGAGGGCGGATAATTTGCCGGACGGAATAGCGGATATGTTTCGTCTTTCATGATCTCGAATACTTCGGGTTTATCCCAAATATGATTACCCGAAGTAAACACATGAACACCCATGGCAGTAAGCTCGGCCAATGTGCTTTTGGTGACACCTTTACCATGTGCCAAATTTTCTACATTGGCAATAATAAGATCGGGCTTAAGATCTTCTTTCAATGCAGGCAGAACTGCTGCAAGCCCCTTGCGCCCAATTTTTCCCATGATGTCACCAAAAAACAGTATTTTCATAGGTTAGCGCGCGTATTCCACCACTCGTTTTTCACGAATGACCGTAACTCTAATCTCACCAGGATACACTAACGATTCTTCTACTTTTTTTGCCACCTCGCGAGCTATTTTTTCAGCTGCTAAATCATCGATTTTCTCGGGCGTCACAAAAATACGTATCTCACGCCCGGCAGAAATAGCGTACGCTTGCGCAACATCAGGGTATGCTTTGGCAATAGCTTCTAAATCGGTGACCCGTTTAATATAGTTCTCAAAACTATCACGGCGTGCACCAGGGCGACTAGCAGAAATAGCATCCGCCGCATTCACAATGGCAGCCTCCATGGTACGCGGTGCATCAGTATGAGCTCCCTCAATAATCGCCGTGACGTCGGGGTGTAATTTATATTGCTTGGCAATTTCTGCGCCAATGGCCATATGGGTGCCCTCACGCTCACGATCTAGCGCCTTACCAATATCGTGCAAAAGCCCGCCATACAGCGCTACGGTTTGATTAGCTTTTAACTCGAGAGCTAACGACTTTGCTAATTGTGCAACCTCTACGGCATGTTCCAACTGATTTTGCCCAAAACTAGTACGAAACTTTAAGCGCCCCACTAGCGCAGTGAGTTTAGGGTCAAAATCAGTGATACCTAGTTCGGCAAGGGCATCGTCCCCGGCCTTTTTGATTTCGTTGGCAAGATCGGCCTTGGTGGCTTCTACTACTTCTTCAATACGCCCGGGGTGAATACGGCCATCCGCAATTAATTTTTCCAATACTTTTTTTGCTAAATGCCGACGGAGCGGGTTAAATGAAGAAATCGTAATTGCTTGAGGGGTTTCATCAATAATAAGTTCGGTGCCGGTTAAACGTTCGATGGTGCGAATATTACGGCCTTCTTTCCCAATAATACGGCCTTTCATTTCGTCACTTGGCAAGGCCACGGTAAGGGTGGTGGTTTCAGCGGTAAAGGTGCCTGCACAGCGTTCGATAACTCCGGCCAGTATGTCGTTGGCTTTTTTGGTGATAGTCTCTTGAGTTTCATTTTCAAGCTTGCGCATGCGAGCTACCAGTTCATCTTTACTTTGTTTTTCAACAAAATTCATCAATACCTTCCTAGCCTCATCAGTAGAAAGCTCTGCAATTTTTTGTAGTTTTTCTTTTTGCTCTTCTTTTACCTTTTCTATTTCCTGAGTAACTGTCTTGAGTTTCTGTTCGTCAGCTTGAAGCATTTGCTGTTTTTTGTCTAAATCCAAAAGCTTCGCATCAAACATTGCCTCGCGCTTATCAAGGCGCGTTTGAACCTCTTTAAGCTCAACATGCCGTTTTTGCTCTTCTATTTTGCCTTCTTCAGCCAAACGCATGGCCTTGTCTTTTGCTTCCAGCAAAAGTTCTTTTGCTTTGGCGCTGGTATCTTTCAGAATGGTGGCAGCACGTTCCTCGGCAGAGCGTGCGGCGGCACCAAGAATAAATTTACGCGCCACGTAGCCCAGGACTAATCCCAGGAGTAAGGTGCCCAATGCAAGTATATTGAATTGCATAATAATATAGGTATGGCATAGTTCCCGTCTGATAACATGAAAATTGACCGCTACTTTTTGCTAATAATTTTATCAATCAACCCATACTCTTTTGCTTCACTGGCCGTCATGAAAAAATCACGATCGGTGTCGCGTTGGATTTTGCTTAAGGGTTGACCGGTAGCTTTGGAGAGAATTTCATTCACACGATCGCGCACACGCACAATATGCTCGGCGCGGATCTTAATATCGGTGGCTTGGCCTTCAGCACCACCCATGACTTGGTGTAACATCACTTCGGCATTAGGTAAGGCAAAGCGTTTACCGCGCGCACCTGCACCCAGAAGCACTGCTGCCATGCTGGCAGCAAGCCCCACGCAGCACGTAGCAACGTCGGGCTTCACGTAATGCATGGTATCAAGCACCGCTAACCCCGCCGTTACCGATCCACCGGGCGAATTGATGTACAGCTTGATATCTTTTTGTGAGTCTTCTGACTCCAAAAACAAAAGCTGTGCAATAATGATGTTCGCCATGGCATCATCAATCACATCACCCAAAAAAATAATGCGATCTTTGAGCAAGCGCGAATAAATATCGTAAGCTCTCTCTCCATCGGTCGACTTTTCAATCACAGTAGGGATTAAATAGGCCATAAAAAACGAAACAACTATTTAATTACTACTCTGCTCTTGAGTTTATCCTGGGCCTATGGTAATGTCAACAAAGTTTCCTGCATGTGCTATTGATAAAAAATAAAAAAGGGTTTACAACAGAAAGAGGCGTAAAAAAAATTAAAAAAGAAAAATATTTTTTAAAAACCGTACTTAAGGACTCGGCATACACAAAAAAATCTTCCCTTAAGTCTGCACTCAAGAGAGTTGCTGAAGGGATAACCCAGTCCAGGGGCCAGGTTACCCTTTCAAAGCAACGCCCATGCTTTTCGTGAGTGCAGATTCAAGAGAAGATCGCGTAAGATCAAAAAAATATCACCGTACCTCACGGTAATACTACTGCAGTGATCCTAACACAGAAGATTTTTATTGTCAAGCCTCCATGAACCATGCCTCCGTAGTTCAATGGATAGAACAACCCCGTCCTAAGGGGTAAATGTGTGTTCGATTCACACCGGGGGCAGAAATCAGTATTTTTTATTGACAAGATAATTACTTATATTTTCTATATGAATATATGGTAGTTATTATTGTCAAGCATATTAACATATTTTATTCCACATTGGTACACAATCCTTCCACATTCTCAAATAATGGGCCTATGGTTCAGTGGTAGAACACGGCATTCGCATTGCTGAGACCCGGGTTCGCCAGGTCATTCGACCTGGCGCCCAGTCGGATGACTGGGCGATTCCATCAATTTCTCATCATTTGGGCTCATAGTACAGTGGCAGTACGCCGCATTCGCATTGCGGAGACGCGGGTTCAATTCCCGCTGAGTCCAGAAAGCTAGTATTTAAATCAAGATTACTTCATCTACTTAAAGATCCTTATTACGTCGTATGGCAAATTCAGATCATGAAATTCTGAAAAAAATACTTGCATTAGAGCCAAAAACGGTGGAAGAGCTTCAAACAATCAAACGACGCCTTGCTAAAGAACATAAGATAAAACTGCCCTCAGTTACGCAACTATTAAAGAGTTACCGCCTCCTTGTTGCCCAACAAGACATTCAAGCTAATGAAGCTTTTGAAAAACTTCTTCAACGCCGCTCCGTGCGCACTATATCTGGCATTGCACCAATTACGGTGCTTACGAAACCTTACCCTTGCCCTGGCAAATGCATTTACTGCCCCACGGAAGCTAGCATGCCAAAAAGCTATCTTTCCAATGAGCCCGCAGCAATGCGGGCACTTTTAAATAGTTTCGACCCTTACAAACAGGTATTTACTCGCCTTGAGTCGCTCTGCGCCAATGGGCACCCCGTAGATAAGCTTGAACTTATTGTAAAAGGTGGCACCTGGGGAAGCTACCCTTGGCCGTATGAGCTTTGGTTCATTATAAGGTGCTACGAGGCAGCAAATGATTTTAAGCCCCTCACCCATTCCCTCTCCCTGAGGGAGAGGGTTAAGGGTGAGGGTTCTCCTGACCCATCTCTCACCAAGGATGGATACTTGCCTAAAAACCTCGAGCTCTATGTAGAAAGGCTCTTAAATGCTCAACAAATTAATGAAAAAACTGGCTGTCGAATTATTGGCCTTACGCTAGAAACAAGGCCTGATTGGATCGATATTGAAAAAATACAGCACATGCGCCGTTTAGGCGCTACCCGAGTAGAAGTGGGCCTTCAGCATACTGATGACACCATCCAAGAGCTTACTCAACGCGGCCATACGCTTGTTGATACTATCAAAGCGACTCAATTGTTGAGAAATTCTGGATTTAAGGTAGACTTCCATACCATGCCACAACTTCCTGGCGCTACAGTAGAAAAAGATTATAGAATGTACCAAGAACTCTTTACCAATCCTGGGCTAAGGCCTGATATGATTAAAGTCTATCCTTGCGTGGTTGTGCCTCAGGCAGACTTGTATCAATGGTGGAAGGAAGGAAAGTACTCTCCATACCCCGATATAGAGCTCTTAGAAATGCTCATCAAGGTAAAATCTACCATTATACCTTCCTATGTAAGAATTTCACGTCTTATTCGCGACATCCCTTCAACCAGTGTCGTGAGTGGCAATGGCATGACCAATTTACGGCAGGTGATTCAAAAGGAAATGAAAAAACGTGGGCTCAAATGCCTTTGTTTACGTTGTAGAGAGCTAGGAAGAATAGTTGAACAAAATCTTGAAATCAAACAAGTCGTTCTCTATGGAACCCCGAAACTCTTTGAATATTCGTACGAAGCTTCTGAAGGCACGGAATATTTTTTAAGCTTTGAAGATAGCGACCGTTATGCGGTGTTTGGCTTTTTACGTCTACGCCTACCACCAAAGCAAGGAAATGAACTACTGCAGGCATTCCCTGAACTCCATGATGCGGCTTTTATACGCGAACTTCATACGTATGGCCCTATGGTGGTTGTGGGAGAAGAATCTGATGTGCTTGCATCAAAAGTCCAGCATAGTGGCCTTGGGAAAAAGCTTATGACGCGTGCCGAAGAGATTGCCAAGCAAACCGGCTATAAAAAAATGGCCGTAATTGCAGGCGTGGGTGTGCGGGAGTATTATAGAAAGATAGGGTATAGGCTTGAAGGGACGTATATGACGAAAAGCTTATAGCATATGGCATATAGCGTATCGCAAGACAATAGAAAAAAAGAAAATACTCAAACTCCTGAGCCTCGCTGCGTTGATTGCCCATGCAAAAGGGAGGAATGCCGTACGAGTCCAGATGATACGACACGCCCTGCGTGCACGGATCCAAGATGTTGCTACCATGGAATTAAGTAAAAAACGCCACTATGAAGCTTATATCTCTTAATATCTGGGGTGCTCAAGTATACGAACCGCTGATGGCTTTTTTAAAACTACACGCGGCTGATACTGACATATTTTGTTTTCAGGAAGTACTGATTGGCGGAAAGGGACAAACGAGTCGAGGTGAAATGAAAAGTCTTTATGAGGACATAAGTAATATTCTTATAAATCATTCTGGATACTTTTCAGAATACGGAGAGGGTAGCCATTACGGCGAAAGTTCAAAAAATTTAGATTTTAAATTTGGAATAGCTATTTTTGCAAAAAAAGAGCATAAGCAATCTTTTGTTGAGAGCACTGCATTATACGATTCTGATAAAAAATTAACTGATTATAGTTGTAGATTTGCAGCTGGAGTATCTATGGCGGTACTTGTTTTAAAACTTACTATTATTAATGTCCATGGACTATGGCAGGAGAGTGGCAAGAAAGATACAGAGGCACGGCTTGAACAAAGCCAACGAATAATTGACCTTGCCTCCAAAACAGGAGAAAGAAAAATAATCTGCGGTGATTTTAACTTACTGCCCAATACCGAAAGCATTGCTATTATTGAACGCACGGGGATGCGGAACCTTATTAAGGAATATGGCATCACCAGCACGCGCAGCCCATTATATCGTCATTATACTGATGCACCTTTGTTTGCCGACTATACGTTTGTTTCGCCCGACATAAAAGTACAAAATTTTGAAGTGCTGCAAGATTTGGTTTCCGACCACTTGCCCATGATGCTGGAGTTTGCATAAAAACCACTTGGCAAAAAGTTGAAGATACTTTACGATGCAAGTACATAGGGGCCCATAGTAAAATGGTATTATGCTGCCATGGCATGGCAGAGGCCCGGGTTCGATTCCCGGTGGGTCCACCATTTCAGATTTGTATAATATTGCTTATGTCAGACTTTAAAGCCCCCGATATAGAAAATTCAACACCTCGCCATTCTTTAAGTCCAGAAGCCACCATACATGCAGAAAAAAAACATATCGCGGAATGGCTTTCTGGTCAACAAAATATTGGCGATATTATTATTAATGGCGATGGCAGCTGTAATGTAATACAGGCCATTGATGGTGATACAGTTACCGTACATTCAAAAGCATGGGAAATAGGAACAAAGAAGTTTAAACCACTCGAAATAAAGGAATTCTCCCTTAATGAAATGAGACAAAATATTCACGGGATCGCTCGTATAATAAGAAAAGGAGAAATCGCGTAGTAATAAGAAAATAAATCTAAATATGACATCAATTATATGGTCAATAGCAGGGGTAGTGGTATTTATTATCCTTGTGTCTATCAGACAAATTAATCAATACGAAAAGGGGTTGAAGTTTATGTTCGGCAAATATTACAAAACCCTTATGCCAGGGTGGCGTTTGGTATTCCCGATTATTCAAGGCTACCAAAAAGTAGACATGCGTATTAAAGCGGTAGATGTGCCCGACCAAAATGCGATTACGCGCGATAATGTATCGGTGAATGTGAACGCCGTGATTTATTACAAAATCGCATCCGCAGAAAAAGCCATTTT
>CAYHRN010000027.1:0-9951 GCA_964359155.1 uncultured Gammaproteobacteria bacterium
ATCAAAATAATAATCACCAGCATAGTGCCATCGCGGAGCGCTTCCAGTACATTGCGAAGCCCGGCATGAATAAACCATTCTTGGCGAAATAAATCATTCTGTAAGGTAACGCCTTGCGGAAGGCTTGGCCTCAAGGAGGTGATTACTTCGTCTAGTGCCGCACTTACCTTCAGGGTTTCAGCATCGGGCTGTTTTACTACGCGCAACACTGCGCCACTTTGGCCGTTGATGGTAGCGCTCCCGCGCACGGGGTTGGGGCCTTCCACCACACTGGCAATATCGGCCACGCGGAACGGACGGCCGCCATGCATACCAAGGGCAAGTTCACGAATATTGCTAATCTCTTGCGGCGCTACCAAAATGCGCAAGGGATATTCTTTCCCACCTTGCACCAAGACCCCGCCACTTTTATTGGTAAGGGCGGTACGCACCTTCATTTCTATATCTTCTATGCGAATATCGTACCTTTTCATTTGTTCGGCATTCACATTGATTTGCCATTCGCGCAATTCGCCACCCATCACCAGTACTTCGCTTACCCCTTGCACGCGAAGTAATGCAGGCCGCACGGTCCAGTCAGCGAGCGTGCGTAATTGCATGGGGGTAATATCAGGGTTGCTGGAAGTAAGGCCTGCCCATATAATTTCACCCATAATAGAACTTACCGGCCCCAATACCGGCCGTACTCCTTGGGGTAATTGAGCCCGTGCAATACGTTCTTGAATAATTTGTCGGTTGCGGTAAATGTCCGTGCCCCAGGTAAATTCGGCGTTCACAATGGCAAGGCCAAAACTGGCCGTGCCGCGTACACGGTCTACGTTCGGCGAGCCTAATACCGCAGCTTCAAGTGGCGCCAGAATAAGGCGTTCTACTTCTTCAGGCGCAAACCCTTCTGCTTCGGCAAATACTGCCACCGTGGGCTTGTTGATATTGGGTAAAATATCTACGTTCATGGTGGCAAGCGCCCATATACCGCTTGCACTTATTAATAATGCCAAGGCCAACACGGCGCCTCGATGTGCCAGTGACCATTGAATAATATAATTAAGCATAAAGAGGTGGGTTATTCGTTATGTCCACCATGCAAAGAAGGCGCTGGCGGCGTTTCATGGGGCTTCTCTGCAGGGGGCATGAGTACACTTTTTACACTAAGATCTTCTTTCAAATCAGGCGTGATCTTTGCCACATATTGGTCGCCGTGCGCTAGGCCTTTAGTAATTTCAATAGTATCGGCCCATGTTTTGCCGGTGGTTACTTGTTCTTGGTGGAGGGCATCATCGCTTCCTACCTTCCATATCACAGCTTTGCCTTGTTCATTCCATACTACAGAGCCTAGTGGCACGCGCACCGTGGTAGATAAGGTTTCTTTCGTGAGTACGCGCACCGATGCATGCACGGGCCAGTTTGCAGCGTCGGAAATGGTGGCATCGGCCATATAGGAACCATTATTGTCGAGTGACAAACCTACGCCCGTAAGCTTTGCTTGTGTTCCATCTTTAGGAAACCCTGCACGAATCACAGTAAGCGACGTGCCGGTCTTGGGAGGCGTGGTGTTGCCAGGTATACGAAAGCGTACAAAACGGTCGCGCGTGTTGCCGCTATTTACCGTTGCCATGGCAACACCTGGCATCACAAATTCACCTGTACGTTTTAGAATAGTCGACACAAACCCCGCACGAGGCGCGATAACATTTAATCCTTGGTTAATGGAGCTTGCAATGGTGGTGTATTTAGCCTCAGCAGCTTTTACTTCCCCTTGTGCCATGGTTACTTTTTGCTCTAAATCGGCTAATTGCTCGCTAATGTCTTTGGTGGTTTCTGCGGCTTCTAATTCTTGCATTTTGTATTCCGATTCTTTTTCTGCCACAGCGGCCACTGCCTCTTGATATTCTTTTAGGCTCTCAAAAAACATATTTTGGTCATCAGCCATCATTTTTTGCGTTGCGGTAATTTCGGCCCATGTTAAAGGATCAAAGGGCGCGCTGGAATTCGCTACTTTTATTGCTGCTTGGAGGTATTTTTTCATGGTTTCTATGGGCAGGGAGTTGGCATCTTTCAATGCGGTACGCAGTTCATACCATACTTGCTCAAAGGGCCATTGGGTAGTTTGATCAAATCCTCCATAGCCTTGTTTGAGCTTAAAGTACGTTGTGGTGGAAGGCGCTACCGTGCTGGTAAGCAAAAGCGTCTGTTTGTTAAAGATTTGCTCCATGGTGGCGCGCAGTGCCTGCTGTTTTGCATCTTTGTTTAGTTGTTCTTTTACTACTGCATCTTTTAGGGCCACAAGTGCAGGATTACTGGTATCGGAAGTATTACTCGTACGCGCTTGTTGAAGCGTTAATAGTTGTTCTTTATTTTTTGCCGCAAAGGTAACCATGGCATCGGCATTGCTTTGCGCGGTGGCTAATTTTTCTGCAGCTTCGGCCAACATGGCAATAAGTTCTGGTGTGGCAGGGGGTGTAGAAAGTTGCGCAACTACCTGCCCGGCGTTTACCCATTGGCCAATGCGCACTAAGAAGGTAGTAATGGTGCCCTCTCGCTGGGGGTATACTTCTACATCGTTTTGCGACAAAATTTCGCCAGGCCATGAAATGCCAAGGTCGCCCAAGTCATTGCTATGCGCAGAGTCGCCCACGGTTTCAATGGGGATAGCTTGTCCAGCACTAACTTGTCCGGTGGACAAGTTAGTGCTGGATGAAGTTACGGGTTTCTTGTTGCTTAATGCCACGCCGCCCCCCACAAGTACAAGAACAAGAATGCTTCCGAAGATGAGATATATTTTTTTGGTAAACAGATTACTGAGCATACATTCAATTAAATCATTACAAATCTACACAGATACAAAAACAAGCCTGCTCTTTATTTGTCATCCCAGAGGCAGATCCGCCTCAGGCGGAAAAGTCGGGATCCAGGTTAATTCGGGCCTGGATTCCCGCTTCCGCGGGAATGACAAGAAGAGGGCTTGTTATGCAAGAACTGAGTAGAGTTTGGGATTCAAAATGCCGGTGCGAAAATAATGCACCAAAAAATTATTCCATGTAGTAAGGGTATCTCGTGCGCGTGATATGCGAGCATTACGTGCACATGTCATGCTCACTGTGGGGTAGGAACGGTATGCGGCCGCCCATAGCACTACTGCTAATAAAAGCAGTAATGGCATTATCACGGCAGTGCTGGGCGGTAACGCAAGTGCGTTTTGTTGGTGATACGCATGATGCGTGGTGTGCGTGGTAGCTTGTACTTGTGTTACGCGAAAACTATCGCAGAGCAATAATGCTCCGGTGAGGGCCATAAGTACTACTAACGCGATAAGTACACGCATGCGCATAGCGTATCTATTTTTTATGTTTCTTGTCATGTTCATCACCATGTCCGCCGCAACATCCGTGCCCGCCTTGTCCGCCCTTTCCACGAACCAGGGCAATAATGCCCCAAATCACTAATGCCCAGAAGGCAATCATAAAAAGTGGGCCAAACCCTCCACACCCCGCCATAAAAGGAAAACTAAATGGATACATCATATTGTTTAGTTTATGGAATTAATGACTGCTTGTATTTTTTCATCAATTTCTTGCGGCAAGGTGCCCAAATTGGCGTGGGGGAAAAATTGGGGTAGCACGGTGGGCCGCATGCCGGAAATGATTGTGTGATTACCTTCGGTGTACACGCTAATTTTGCAAGGAAGGCATAAACTCATTTTTGGGTCTGCTTGTAATACCGTGTAGGCAGCCTTAGCATTGCAAAATTCAATAATATTCATAAACCCCATTTCAAACCCTTTTTCTGCCAATGTGGCGCGCACATCGTGCACGCAGAGCACGCGGAACCCTGCTGTTCCTAGTTCTGCCTGAAGCGCGGCAACTACGGCAGAAGGGTTTTTGGTGCTCGTTTTGGTGTAATCGAAATCCATAGTTGATGTTATTTCTCCAAACTTACATTGTGCATCCAGGCAATATAGACGCCTCCAATGCCTGCGGCAATAGCAACATACACTGCGCCCAAAATAAAGCTGCCCAACGTGAGCCATGTAAACCCTGGCATGAGGCTAAAGAGTTGGTGATGTAAGGCGCTCGCCTCGGGTGTGCGCAACATTAAGGTGCCACCACCAAGACATACTATATAAGCTACTTCGCCACCCGCCACGCAAAGACTTGCATACTTTTTCACGCTAAGTGTTCCCATAGTATTTTAAAGTTATTTATTAGGTAAGGTGTTCGGCCTTTACCCAGCACTAACTTTATTCAATAAAGTTAGTGCTGGGTTTACCCTTTTAGTGTTTCTCTGATAGTTTACAGATCGAAAGTATTTCCTCAATAGCTTTTGCTGCTTGACCAGTTTTCATTTGGTGTACCACATGGGTGGCAAGATGATTTCTCATCATTGCCTGGTTTAAGCTTGCAAGCGCTTTCTGGATTGCGAGCGACTGGTGAATAATGTCTACACAATAGGCTTCGCGCGTAATCATGGCCTCAAGCCCACCCACTTGGCCGGCAATGATTTTCAAGCGTTTACCTAATTTTTGCTTCAGCACTTTTTCCATAGGATTCTCCTCTTTTGAGAGTATACCCCCAGGGGGTATAGAGTGTCAAGTAGTCTTGCAAAGCGTGGCGATCTCTTGCATCACGGCAGTAATTTGAATGGACGAAAGGCGTAGCGGCTGCAATGCCTCCTGATGCGTGGGGATGTCTTTACATAGCACAAGGCCTTGGGCCAAGAGTTTTTGGTGGTGTGTGGGAGTAAGTGTGGTAAGGCAGGTGAGGGGGTGCAACCCCATGCGTTCAATCATGTGTTGTAAGTTGCCCTCATGGGGG
This sequence comes from uncultured Gammaproteobacteria bacterium, assembly GCA_964359155.1. Lineage (GTDB taxonomy): Bacteria > Patescibacteriota > Patescibacteriia > CAYHRN01 > CAYHRN01 > CAYHRN01. The sequence continues at coordinate 4,812 of CAYHRN010000027.1, forward strand.
TGGCTCCAGCCCACGGCGTGCATACCGCTACAGCGTGCGTATTGAATGGCGTCACTGGTGAGTTTGGTATTGGTTACCAGCCACGCCTCGTGGAAATGGTGGGCATCATTTGGATTGTGTTCCCACTGCTTTTTAATATCTTCAAAACGCGCGTGCACGTACAGCGCCGTTTTTACGTCGGATTTAAGCCCCAGCTGATTATGGAATTTACACTCCACCATAAGATGCCGTTCTCCCTTATGTGCTACCACATCTACCTCGTGGCTCACACATGCGCCTTGCACTATGACGGCTACTTCCACCGTAAATCCTTGCGCCTCAAATAGTTTTCCCACTAATTGTTCAAACGGGTGGCCGGTGGGCCCTAATTCCATAATGGCTTTTTTAAGGTTGTAGCGCGCCGCACCAATAGGCTCTTGTTGTTTTAAAAGCGAAAATGCATGGCGATAAATATGTGCGGTGCTCATACCAGGGCGCAACTCTTTGCTCACATGATCAACGATGGTATCGGCAAGGGCAGGCGACACTTGTGCACGCAACAGCGATTGCCGCAGTTTTTCTGCACGGAACGCTTCCTGCTCTCCCGAGGCTTTGGTAATGAGAAGGGGAGGGGGCATAGGATCTGTAGTAATTTATTGCATAGCATCAGACAATATTGACGGAGCGAGAAATTCTTGGACGAGTGATGTAGGAATATCTCCTTTGATGGCGACATGCTCCCCTCCGCGACTTTCATCAACACCAATACAAGATGCAGCAAAGCCGTTATATTGCGGAGCGAACAATAAATCACAGCTCGGATTTCCTTCATACTTAGAGAGTAATAATGCCTTCATCTTTCGCACTGCTTGTGACCATGCCACATCACCGCGAAACAATTCATTTTCTTCCATCACCCGCCCGCTCTTCATAAGGTCAAACACAAGAAATGTTTGTTGGGGATTGTCATCTTTTTTAATTCCCGCCAAGTGTTCCGCCACCGTAAAAGAGAGAGAAATTAAGCGTGGAGTAATAAGCAGCACTTTCGTATTAATATTGAGAGTGCTTGTCTCCCCATTGTCGTATGCCGCAGTACTTACACCCAAAATAAATTCACTTTTCATGGACTCCAAGTAATCAGTTATTGTTTGATTAATTTTGCTGCCTAAATTGTAATTATCATACATAATCACCCTTGGCGCGGTTATACTTATGGATAGACTCTTCTTTTCTTCAGTAATTGTTATGTTCTGCCAACTGACAATCGGCTGACCGGCCTTTGTTTCTTTTTTAATCCCATCTTTATTGTCATTGCCGCGTTTTGTTGACAAATACAACAGGCCACCAAGTATAAAAATAAAAATCGCTGCAATGATTAAAATTTTTCTTAACATAATTTTTAGTCTACTACTTCAAGTATACCAACACTCATAGAGTCATCTTTGCGGGCCTTAATTAAGGCATCGTAAATTTCTAACCAGCGCTCTACTTCGATGATGGTGATGCATCCGAGCGATCGGCCGCCAGTATGTAAATATCTTTCGCCGTCATGCCCAATACGAAACCAGGTCATGGATCGTTTAGATTGTTTGAGGTATCTACTACCGCCTCCGTGAGGATAATCTGGTATTTCGATATCGTACATGCCCTTTCGCCAGGGCGTTTCCGAGTAATCAACAGTTCTATATTTTTTACCTTTCAGGGTGAATATCTTTTGGAAAATGGAATATTTCGCTCGCGCCAACGGTTCGTGTTTAACATCGGAAATTAACCAGGAAGAACCATCATTTTTAAGTTCAACTGACGCCAATTTGCCTCGGTAGGTGCCCTCTAAAATTGTGAAGTATTCTCTCTTGGCATCTGTCCGTTCTACTTTAATCTTCAGGTAGGCTGGCAAGGATTCTTCTTTAGATTTGTCGTTATTAAGCCAGACCTTCAGGAAACCTTGCGACTCGTCCAAATCCGGCACATATTTTATTGCATCCGATACTTTTGCTTCGAGGGTTATTTCAAATGTAGCAGTTTTTGTTCCCCAGAATTTTTTCAATATTGATCGGCTTTCTCTCACTGGTACCTTAAAGGTGATATGCTGTGGTGTAGTGATGCTCGTAGTGATTTTTATGCTGCCCTTTATGCTCCCCACATCATTAAAGAGCATGTCTTTTTCAATAATGGTTATCGTAACGTCAGTCCGGAATGACTCTCGGTCGGTTTCAAATGTGCCTATTTCTTGGTTTATTTCTTCCATTGCACCCCGTGCAATTCTTTTATCAACGTGCAAGAATTTATTGAGTATCTCAATTTCTATACGGATGTCATCGCCAATAGAATCGCCACTATATGTTACTTTTGCAAGTTTAAGGTGAATGGATTGCGACATAGTTGGTTATTTTTTGGTACAGTACTTTTACATCTTAATTATAGCAAGATTCTGGTTTCGTCGACAGGAGTACCGAACAATTACTCTAGTTTTCTTGCTCACCCGATGCTTTGGTAATGAAAAGGGGAGAGGGCATAGGGATTATTTTTGTGTTGACAATGGGTGGTAGTAAGGTATACTGAAGTTGTATTTCTAGTAGATAAGCATTGCTTAGGGTTCCGTCCTTACGCGGTGCTTTTTTATATAATACACTCCAAATATTTTTCAGTAAGGTAGATGCGGAGTTTTTTGTAATCCAATTTCCACCCTAGCTTTTGAATGCCGAGATTCAAATTTTGGCTATCAATGAAGGCGTAATTGTTTTCTTGTTTCAGCATAATGACAGTGTGATATGTATCACTCTCATCATACGCCCTATGGCACGGGGCAGCAAATTTTGCATAATTGTTCAGCTTCTAGTAAACTACCCCCAGTATTTGATTGAGTAGAGATGATGAAAATTCGCATACTACATAATCACACAAACTATTCAGATAAGAGATAGTTGGACGAAATAATAATTAAAACAATATGAAAAAGCTTTGGTTAACTTATGCATGGAAAGACAATGAAGACAAAGATATTGATTTCATCATAAATGAGCTTGATGAGACTGAGATCGAGTTGAAGTTTGATAGACGAAACTTAATACCAGGCCAAAGGCTTTGGCAACAAATTGGGGGACATATTACTGATCCGAGTGAGTGTGAAGCCTGGGGCGTAGTACTAACAAAAAACAGCATAAGCAGCGAGGGTTGCATCGAAGAGTTATCGTACGCACTTGATCGTGCTATTCATACGCAGGGTGAGGTGTTTCCAATATTTGCGCTACTTCATGGAATATCTCCAAGCGAGCTACCGCCAGCCTTAAAAATTCGCTTATGTATACCACTTGAAAATAGTAACTGGAAAGATCAAGTAATTGCTGCGGTTAATAGAACCGCCCCAGGCTTCACACCCGATAAAAATCTATCAAACTTCATACTCACCGAACTCAAAAATGGTGAAAATTTATGTTTAGAAATTAAGCCGCGCTTTGACCGCATCAGTCCATTTACAGTTGCAGTAGATTCAGACGAAAAAGAGTCAAAAAATGTAACAAATTGTATGCCAGGACCAGCTAATATGCTTCCGAAGAGCGGGATTATGACCGGCTGGTTTGACCAAGAAAATACACTATCAGATGGCACACGTTGTTGGATGTGGCAGGGTAATAATGAAGTAAACTCAACATCAAGTTATTACATTTTTTACGAAAAGCGGCCAAAGCGCGTCTGGTTTGGACATCCCACCAAGCTCCAAGTGCATGTGTTTTAATTATTACAGCGCTTAACGGCGTGTATGCGGCTCGCCTTCGCACTCGCCCATGTGGCGTAATAATGAGAAAAATTTTATCATTGCGCCACATCGCATACACCTAAACGTGAGGCGAAATTAAATTTATGGATTTACATATATACAACGAGGCTGAGCAATTTGTTTTTGATTCTTTCAATAAAATTGGCAAGTCATCGCGAATTCCTCATTTTGAGAGAACAGTACACTGGATTAAGAAGCTGAAGCCAGATGCTGACGAGGCATTGCTGGTAGCAGCGGTCGCGCATGATATCGAAAGGGCTTTCCCCCACAAGGATGATTCAAAAATAGTGAATTCAGTAAAATCAACAGGTACAGAATACTATCGACCCCATGAAGAACAAGGAGCAGAGATTATTGCTGATTTTTTGAGACAACAGAATGTGGATGCCCATTTTATTGAAAGAGTCGAAATGTTGGTTTCACGGCATGAAGAAGGGGGTAATGATGACCAAAACCTGCTCAAAGACGCGGATAGTGTCAGTTTTTTTGAAACCTACGTTTCGATTTTTATTAATGAGAAAGCAAAATTGGATGGGAAAGAGAGGGTAAAGCAACAATTCGACGAAACGTTTGATAGAATCACATCCGAACAAGCGAAACAAATCGCCCGACCTCTTTATGAAGCAGCAATTAAAGCACTCGCCACGAGTCCAGAAATGTAACATCGTCTCACAGAGTGTATACGGAACTCATTAACCTATGAAAGGATTTTTTACGCCTATTGAGGGCGAGACGCTCCACAACAAAAACTTTCGTAGAGTTTTGTATACGGCAAAACATAGTCAGCTCGTGTTAATGAGCCTGAAGCCGGGTGAGGAAATTGGCACGGAAGTGCATGCGGATAATGATCAATTTTTTCGTTTTGAACAAGGGCACGGCGTATGCAGTATCGATGGCCATGAGTACGCAGTGAAAAATGGTGATGCAGTAGTGGTGCCCGCGGGTGCGCGCCATAATATTATAAATACTTCGCCTGCCGAAGACTTAAAGTTTTATACTATTTATTCACCTGCTCATCACAAAGATGGGATTGTACGTAGCACTAAGGAAGACGCAGAGAACAACGAAATGGCGTTTGACGGTAGAACAACAGAATAATGATCTATGCATCCAGCACTCACTGTTTTTGTGGCAGCATTCGCTCCTATTCCTTGGCTCATTATCCTCATACACCTCTTCGTGAAGCAAGGGAAATGGCATTTTTCCAGCATAAAACTATTACTTATTTTCATTTCCCTATCTGTATGGAGTCTACTTAGTTATTGGCTGCTTACGCATGGTGGATTCCTTTTTTCAACCAAATTTGATACTACGATTCTGCAAATTATTGGCCTGATAATTCTTCTAGTCGCCCTGATGATTGAATACCTTACTCATCGAGCG
>CAYHRN010000028.1:0-5208 GCA_964359155.1 uncultured Gammaproteobacteria bacterium
ATAGAGGAGTTTTTTTACCAAAAAAAATTCACTGGTCGGGCCAGGCGGAGTTGAACCGCCGCTATACCCACCCCAAGGGTACGTACTACCGCTATACGATGGCCCGAATATAATGCGGAATTTCATGCATGCGTACTACCGTTACCCGCCGCAAGCTTCGCATGCAGGCGGGCCCGCCTAAATGCCAGTAGGCTTTTGGCGGGTACTACAGCCCGACGAGCGAACCCAGTAGGTCATCCTACCGGATGAGGCGAGGAGGTACTGCGCGTAGCAACGCGCATGTGCCGATATCCTCTTACTTCGCCTTCTTTACTTTGGTGCGTAAGCAGGTGGTGCACACAAGGGCTCGCACGCCATTGGTGGTTTTGTTGACCAAATTGGCATATTGACGCCGCAGGCTTGCCTCGTTAGAATGACTACGTGCATTGGCACGGTTTGCTTTCTTACCGCAAGTGGAACATTGACGCATAGAATAAGTAGTTAGTTTGGAGTTATGTGTTGTGAGTATAATATAAGAATACCCCTTTTGGCAAGATGATACTTGATTTGCTATTCCAAAGCCCTGCATTATTTGCCGTATGGCTTGTGGCCACACTTTCTGCATTAACGGTGCATGAGTTTTCGCATGCCCTTACGGCCTACTGGTTGGGCGACACCACGGCACGCGATGAAGGGCGCCTCACCTTGAATCCCATTGCTCATATTGATTGGGTGGGCTTTGTGTTGTTAGTCCTTATTGGGTTTGGCTGGGGCAAGCCTGTGCCCTATAACCCCTACCGATTACGGTTGCCCCGATTAGGGCCGGTATTGGTGGGGCTGGCAGGCCCCTTTTCCAACTTGCTCTTTGCTATTGCCTCCAGCATACTTTTTTTTGTGGCAGGAACACAACTGGGCTTTACTAACGATACCTTGTTGATACAATTTTGTGTATTCTCGGTGAGCTTGAATCTTGTGTTGATGTTGTTTAACCTTATCCCCGTGCCACCGCTTGACGGTTCAAAAGTACTTTTGGCATTACTTAGCTCACCGCGCTACGAGTATATACGATTTATCTTAGAAACGCGCGGGCCTTTGCTTTTGCTGGGGGTGATTATATTAGATCGTATTACGGGTATTTCAATTATAGGAACTTTGTTGCATGGCATGCTGCAAGGTATTCGTGGTATACTAGGGTAATTATGAGCTTTAAGTTTCGCATTGTGTTGGTTGCGGTGGGTGCATTTATGGGCGGGATGGCCCTTTTTTTGGCATTCAGTAAAGGCCCGATAGCGCGTACCATCACCCAATTACCGCAACTACTTTTTGGGCATTTCCCTGCAAGTGCTGATACGCCGCTTTTGGGTGAAATGGAAGGGCGTATTAATATCTTACTTTTGGGGGTAGGGGGTAAGGGGCATGCTGGGCCGGATCTAGCCGATACCACCATGGTCGTAAGTATTGCGCCGCAAGAAAAACGCTTGGCATTGCTGAGCTTACCGCGTGACATGGTAGTTCCCTTGGGTAATTTAGGCTGGCGCAAGATTAATATATTAAATGCCTTGGGTGAAGCACGTGCTGCGGGGCAAGGGCCTGTGTTTGCCCAGGATATGTTAAGCCGTACCTTGGGTATCCCGCTCCATTATTATGCCCGTGTCGACTTTACGGGCTTTGAGCAATTTATTGATGCAATAGGCGGAGTTGATGTGCAAGTGCCCAATACGTTGATTGATGAAAAATACCCCATTCTTGGCAAAGAAGATGAACCCGACATGGCCGCGCGGTACGAGACTTTGCGCATTGAAAAAGGTTTACAAAATTTTGATGGTGCTATGGCCTTGCGGTATGTGCGTTCGCGGTATGCCGCACCCCCTGAACATTCGGATTTTGCGCGCATGCGGCGTCAGCAACTACTTCTCGAGTCTATAAAAACAAAGCTTACCAGTAGTGGAAAATTGCGTTTGGCCTACCTCATGAGTCTTACTAACCTTTTTTTTAACCATGTGGCTACCAATTTAACCGTGCCCGAGGCTGCGCGTATTGGTGAAATGGTAAGCACCGCTGCACAGCCTCAAATTTCAGCGGTGGTGCTGAAAGCTGGGCCCAATGAGCTATTACACGAAAGTACTGGCCCCGAAGGTGCCTACATTTTATTGCCCAATCAAGATGATTTTGCCGAAATTAAAGCATTAGCGCGCGATATCTTTTTCCATGGGGCAACTTTGGATGTAGGCAGGGCTCCGGAAATCACCAATGTAGTAGTACGCAATGGCACGCCCGTTGTGGGCCTTGCGCTGAAAACTGCCGCGTTACTCAAGGCGCAAGGGTTTAAGGTGCTGGAGGCCAGCAATGCGGATACGCAAGATTATGACAGCACGGTGATTTATGTGTTGAATCCGAATCTTAAAGAAAAGTTGCAGCAGTTGCGCGAGTACCTCGGCGCCAGCGTGGCATTACTTGTACCCGCGCGTATTAAAGACACCGTGCCTGCGGGTACGGATTTTGTGATTGTGGTGGGGAAGGGGAAAATGTAGTATACTTAGTTCGTACTGTTTAATTATCTTTTTATGCGTAAGTTGGGAGGCCTCATTGGTATAACTGTTCTCGTGTTTCAACTATGCGCTTTGAGCGTGACTGCTCAAACAACTGTGGTTTCTTGTGGTGGGAATCTTCCCCTCCTGTTGACTCTTAATACTGGTGCAGTGCGTGAATTAGCACGCATGCCCTTGGATGGCAGTATGGGTTTTACCAGTGAAAAGGGGGTTTCTATGCAATTAAGCAATGTTGCCGGCAATCTTGTGGTAAGCTCTCTTGCGGGATTTGGAAAAGTAAGCACTGCGACGCATATCGCAGTGAATGATTTGTGGCAGTATGAGGGATTAAAGATCACGGTACAAAAACAAGATACTATGCAAGTTGCTCCTCCTCAGGAGGTTTTGTCTTCCCCTCAACAAAAAAAACAATTTAGTGGTATACGTGGCGTTCTGATTAATTACCTTCAAAACTTGAGGCAAAAACTGTTATTAAGTCTTCAAAAGGAGCTACAAGAAATTCAAAAAAGTGCATGTTAGGCTTTACTTATAGTAAAGAATTTCAAAGATATGCAAGAACATTCATCTCAACCACCTAAGGGTGAACTTCCGCCAGATCCGAATGTCAGATTGGCTATCATTAAAGTATTGTTGGATACCAATAAAATAAATGAAGCGAAGGAGCAGGTTCTTATGTTAGAGGGTGAGCATCGCGCAGAAGCAGCTGCGTATGTGTACGGGCACGCTCTTTCGGAGGAGAATTTCATGTTACTAAGAGAATCATTAGAGTTGATAGGTGATCCAGAGGCACATACCAATATGATAGTAAGAGCTCTTATGGTGCTTCTTCGGTGCAATGCACCTATACAAAAAATTCGAGAGTGTGCACGGCTTATTGTTGATCGCGATATGCATGTGAGAGTAGAAGGGTTGCTTGAGGGTGGTAAAGAGGGTAGACAAAAAACGCTTTTAGAATTAGCCAATGAGCTTAGTGGTTTTATTGATCGGCGTTCCAGCCCACAATCTTAGTGTTAATATGCGTACTATTATTTATATAATTCTATTGGCCTTCATGATGGAGATCATGGCTCCGTTAGGAGTTTGGGCTCAAGGGGGAGACAGTCCTCCTTTGTATACAGATCCTGTAACAGGAGAATTGAGAAGCAGGGTTACTGATTGCTTGGCGGCTCAAAGAGAGCTAGAGCAATTAAGCAAAGAGATAGGAAAAGGTCCGGCCAGTCCAGGGCAAGTAAGGCGTGCTGAATTCCTTAGTGAAAGGATAGCAAAATTTCAATGTCCGCCAGAACGAATTCCTCTTCCACCAAAAGCCCCTCCCACAGTTGAACCTCCACCAAAACCAGCAATACCAGAAAAAACAAGTGCATGTCCTCCCCAAAGAAGAGCAACCGATGTTATGCGTAGGACAAAAGTTATACCTGGTATTGGAGCAGGTTGGTTAATAGGATTTTTAATAGGCCTTCTTCAGGGAGAAAAACCTGCTGATGCAGCACAAGATGCTACGGTAGGACTTGCTATTTCAAATCCTGTGGGCGCCACAGCTGCGGCGGTAGGAGCAACTGGTGCCATTACCGTGGTGCTTATACCCGCAGTACGCAGCTATCACAATCAGGTTATGCAGCAGTATAATGCCATGAATGCTGATATGTGTAAAAATGTATGCGCCTCAAATTTTCCTGGGCGTGATCAAGTGAATGAACTTTTAGTATGCGAGGCTCTTTGTATGGAGCGTCGTGGGAGCCCACCTGGTATTTCTGAAGTATTACAAAGAGTCCAAGGGTTCAGGCCTTAGTTTGCTTGTATCAGTTCACGCGCCCTTGCGCTCTTTTTTGATAATGCTACACTGTCCTTGGCCAGACCTGAGCAGGCCTTAGCATTACCTTAGGTGAAGGTAGAGAGGGTTCATGCTCTTGTGCTGGCCATTTTAGTTACGGAAACAGATTACACGGATTTTAAAAAAAGCGCTGCAGAAGCGCATTTTTTATTTAAATTGACTAGAGGGGTGAACTTTGTTATTCTCACCTAATATGGCAATTCTTTCTATAAATAATCTTCACGCATCTCTTGAAGGTAAAGAAATTCTTAAGGGCGTGAACCTTACCGTTGCAGAGAGGCAGTTGCATGTGCTTATGGGGCCTAATGGGAGCGGCAAAAGCACGCTTGCTGGGGCCCTTATGGGTAAGCCAGGGCTTACGATTACCCAAGGCGCTGTGACGCTTGATGGGAACGATATTCTTTCCTTAAAGCCCGAAGACCGTTTTAAAGCCGGGTTATTTTTGGCATTTCAAAGCCCGCGTGAAATTCCTGGAGTGAGCGTGTTCTCTGTGCTTCGTTTGGGTGCGCAAGCACGCGCTCAAGATAAAAAATCTGCAGCGGCACTCCATGCAGAAGCGCAAGAGGTAAGTAACCGTCTTGGGCTTGCGCCCAGCATGTTAAGCCGTGCCTTGAACGATGGGTTTTCTGGGGGCGAAAAAAAGCGTGCGGAAATACTCCAAATGCTTTTACTGAAACCCACCTTTGCCATACTCGATGAAATTGATTCCGGGCTTGATGCAGATGGCGTAAAGGCAGTTGCAGATGCCCTCGTTGAGCTTCGTAAGAAACAAGATATGGGCATATTGCTGATCACGCACACTTCGCGCATTTTACATGCCTTAAAGCCCGATAAAGTTTCGGTGATGAT
>CAYHRN010000028.1:5308-9790 GCA_964359155.1 uncultured Gammaproteobacteria bacterium
GCCTACGGCTTTCACATGCCTGATACCTCGGTATTTAAAACCACGCCTGGGCTTTCACCCCACGTGGTGGAAGCAATTTCGCACTATAAGAACGAACCCCCATGGATGCGGGAATTTAGATTGAAAAGTTTAACTACATTTCAAGGCAAGCCCATGCCCACATGGGGAGGTGATATGTCGGGTATTGATTTTAATGCCATGACCTATTATGTACGTCCTACGGATCGTTCCGAGGGATCGTGGGAAGATGTGCCTGCAGATATCAAAACCACATTTGACAGGCTTGGCATTCCTGAGGCAGAAAAAAAGTTTTTAGCAGGGGTGGGTGCTCAGTATGACTCGGAAGTGATTTATCACAAACTGCGTGAAGATCTTCAAAAACAAGGCGTTATTTTTTTAAGCATGGATGAAGGTTTGCGGCAGCATCCTGATATTGTAAAACAGTACATGGGTTCGTTGGTGCCGCCGGAAGACAATAAATTTGCTGCGTTAAATAGTGCGGTGTGGAGTGGGGGAAGCTTTGTGTATGTACCACGTGGTGTGCAAGTGAAGGTGCCATTGCAGGCCTACTTTCGTATTAATGCCGAGCGCATGGGGCAGTTCGAGCGTACACTTATTGTGGCCGAAGAAGGCAGTTTTGTGCACTACATTGAAGGCTGTACTGCGCCCACTTATACCACCAATAGTTTGCATAGCGCGGTGGTAGAAATTTTTATAAAACCTGGTGCGCGCGTACGCTATACCACCATTCAAAATTGGAGCAAAAATGTATATAACTTGGTGACCAAGCGTGCCAAGGTGGAAGCACAAGGCGTGATGGAGTGGGTTGATTTTAATGGCGGAAGTAAACTTACCATGAAGTACCCTAGCGTGGTGTTGGTGGGGGAAGGCGCAAAGGGCGAAATACTTTCGATTGCCTTGGCAGGCGCAGGGCAGCACCAAGATGCCGGGGGTAAAGCTATTCATGTGGCGCCGCATACTACAAGCCGCATTATTTCAAAATCCATCTCCAAAGATAGCGGCCGTACCAGTTACCGTGGGCTTGTGCGCGTGTGCCCCCGGGCAAAAGGCGCACGAAGTTTTGTGCGTTGTGATGCGCTAATTTTAGACCCCACATCACGCAGTGACACTTACCCCACTATGCAGCTAGAGCGGAGTGACGCCACGATAGAGCACGAGGCAGTGGTAAGTAAAATTGGCGAAGAGCAATTGTGGTATTTGCGTACGCGAGGCCTCACCGAAAATGATGCAAAGTCACTGATCGTCAACGGTTTTATCGAACCCTTAGCGCGCGAATTACCCATGGAGTATGCAGTAGAGTTAAACAGGTTGATACAAATGGAGATGGAGAATAAGGTTGGCTAGTTAAGACTCGTTCGGATTATCCCCGCGAACAACCAGACTCGGCTTACCCAGCGGTTCGCCGGTCTTAATGGCTCGGTTGCGCTCGTCCCGGTACGCGGGACACCATGCCCGCGCAACCTCCGCCGTTTTGTTCTTAGGGGATAATCCTCACTTCCCTTAACTAGCAGTACTAATAGTATGAATTGTAATGTTGAATTACACATCAATCCCGTAAACGGTACATGGACTCTTGGTGCAACTGAACAAGGGCAAGTGGTGTTGGTATTTGATGATACGTGTAGCACCGAGTCGCGTGAGCTTGTGTTCCATCTTGTGGGTGAAGGAGCAGTATTAGATGTTATTTTTATTGCGCAAAGAACAGTGCCAGAACTTCTCAAGGTGTCTTTGCGTATTGTGCATGAAGGCGCACGCACAAAAGCAGCTGTATGGGCGGCGAGTGTACTGCAAAATAGCGCAGCACAAGATGTGCGTGGTATGATCCAAATATGCAAAGGGGCAAAGGGCGCCGATAGTGCACTTTCCCATCGCACGCTGACCCTTTCAGCAACTGCCAAGAGTGTGACTATTCCAAGCCTAGAAATTGAAGAAGACGATGTAAAGGCAAGTCATGCAGGGGTGACGGGCCCTGTGGACCCTGAACAATTGTTTTATTTACAAACGCGCGGCGTAAGCACCGAGGAAGCGCAGCAGGTGATAGCGCAAGGGTTTTTGGAGCAGGTGATAGAGAAGATTAAAGATGAGGGCATAAGAGAAAATGTTAATAAACTGTTATCCCTGGATGTCATCCCCGCGAAGGCGGGGATCCAGGTTAACCCCCATTAATACGGGCCTAGATTCCCGCCTACGCGGGAATGACAAAAAAAGCGCATATGGCATTTAATATAAACAATATCCGTCAAGCATTTCCTATCTTAAACCGTAATGTGAACGGCCATCCCTTAGTGTACCTTGATAATGCTTCCACGACACAAAAGCCCCAGTGTGTGCTTGATGCACTGACGCGATATTACCAAGAGAGTAATGCCAATATTCATCGTGGCATCCATACCTTATCAGAAGAGGCAACGAAACAATATGAAGATGCTCGTGGCATCGTGGCGCGATTCATCAACGCAGCGTCCGAAGAAATCATTTTCACGCGCAATACCACGGAAAGTATTAATTTAGTTGCGTATAGTTGGGGAAGGGCGAATATTAAAAAGGGCGATGTTATTATGGTGACGGAGATGGAGCATCACTCTAACTTGCTTCCTTGGCATGCACTGGCGCAAGAAGTAGGTGCGGAGTTAAGGGTGATAAAAGTAGATGGGGAAGGAAAATTAGGTGATATGGATTATACGGGCGTTAAGCTCCTCGCCCTTACCCACATGTCTAATGTGCTTGGCACGATTAATCCGGTGCAGGATATCATCGCGCAAGCCCATCAAGCCGGTGCCTTGGTTTTGGTGGACGCGGCCCAAAGTGCTGCGCATATGTCTATTGATGTAAAGGCGCTTGATTGCGATTTTTTAGCGTTTTCCAGCCATAAGCTGTATGGGCCCACGGGCGTGGGGGTGTTGTATGGTAAGCGTGAGCTGCTGGAAAATATGTCACCATTCCTCTATGGGGGGGATATGGTCAAAGCGGTTTCCTTAACAAGGTCTCACCTTGTACAAGGCGAGACCTTGCAAGGGGTGCTCTGGAACGATATTCCATGGAAGTTTGAAGCAGGGACAAGCAATATTGCTGATGCTATTGCGTGTGCGGAAGCGTTGAAGTTTTTAGAGCAACTTGGGTGGGATAAAATTCAGGCTTATGAAAAAGAGCTTACGGACTATGCGCTTGAGAAATTAAGTACGATTAGTGGCTTGAAGCTTTATGGGCCAGATTCTTCAAGAGGTCCTGTATTCTCGTTCACGCTGGAAGGCATCCATGCTCATGACCTTGCCTCACTATTAAACGATCAGGGTATTGCCATTCGTTCCGGCCACCACTGTACTATGCCGCTGCATGAGAAGTTAGGTATTCCTGCTACCGCGCGCATGAGCTTGGCATCGTATAATACGAAAGAAGAAATTGATGGGGTAGTGGATGCGATTATTTACGTAAAACAGATATTCACAGATCGGTAACAGATGAGTACAGATCACAGATACGCACAGACCCGTGTTTACTTGTGATCTGTGGAAATCCGTTCTCTATCTGTGTAAATCTGTATGGATTCTTTATATCGTGAGCACATTTTGGATCATTTCCGTACCCCCCGTCATCGAGGACGTCTTTTGCATGCTACGGCCAGCTTTAAGGCCTGGAACCCTTTATGCGGGGATAAGATTGTGGTAGATCTTGAATTGTACCGAAGTGGGACATCGGTATTATTATTAAAAGATATGGGGTGGGAAGGCGAAGGTTGTGCCATTAGCCTTGCTGCTGCGTCTATGTTAAGTGAAGAAATCATTGGGAAAAGTGTGAAAGAAGTCCAAAAACTTACCTACGAAGATATGCTGGGATTTTTAAAAATATCCCTTACCCCCGCACGCCTTAAATGTGGTATGCTGGCGTGGGAAGGAGTGAAAGGAGCGTTGGAACATTATGCTCGAACGTGAACATGTTATTACTGCCTTAAAAACCGTCATCGACCCCGAGCTGCACCACAATATTGTGGACTTGGGGCTTATTTATCGTGCTGAGGTTAAGGATGGTGGGCGAGTCGAGATTGATCTTACCCTTACCACGCCTGCCTGCCCTTTGGCGCCTTTTATTGTGGCCAAAATAAATGAGGCACTGGTAAAAGTGCAGGGTGTAGAAGATGTAGCGGTGAGCTTGGTCTTTGACCCACCCTGGACCATTCAAAAAATTGAACCCAATTTACGTTTTGAAATTTTTCCGAATTATATCCCATCATCCACTCCTAGTGATTCACTAGGAGGCTATTGAAGCGGGAGACGTAGGTCCCTCGACTGCGCTCGGGGCAGGTAATGCTGGGTTTTTCCAGCTGGCAAAGTCACACGCGGGCCATTTGTTGCAGCCCCAAAAGGTGCGGTGTTTTTTGGTGCGCTTTTCGACAATGGTGCCACCCTCACCCCCGCCTCCGGCGGGGCCTCTCCCGTCCAGGGAGAGGCGAATTTCTCCCTCCCC
>CAYHRN010000029.1:0-9768 GCA_964359155.1 uncultured Gammaproteobacteria bacterium
TCATTCCCGTGAAAACGGGAATCCAGGCCCGTATTAACCTGGATCCCCGCCTGCGCGGGGATGACATCCTAATTCGGGTGTATGCGACTAAGCTCACTGCAGAAGTATATCCTTAAGCAATGTAGTGGACATCGAGGTGCGGTAGCGCTCGAGAGTCTTTCGGGTAATCACAAAGTGGTTCGTACCAGCATTGATCGGTTAATTAAAAAAGAATTATTGGTGGGCTATGGCAGTAAGACGCCGCATAAGTTGTATATAAAAGAGGTGAGGCTTACGGCAAAAGGAAGGAAAGCAGTACAAGAATTAATGCCAAAGCAACAGAAGCTTTTATGATCCCCAAAAAACTTCTCACCTTTTTAGAAAAACAAAACATCAAATACACGCCCTTGGCGCACAAAACCGTGTACACCGCATACGACGCTGCCGCAACACTGAAGGTAAAGTTAAGTGAAGTTGCTAAGGTAGTGATGCTTAGCGTGGACCCGCCATTGCCCTATGGCACCGGAATAGCCAAGTATATGTTGGTGGTGTTGCCCTCGCATGTAAAAGTAGATTTTCAAAAACTTAAAAAAATACTCAAAGTAAAAAAGATTGCAATCGCTACAGAAGCTATGCTCACCAAGATTGCAAAAGCAAGGCCAGGGTTGGTGCCACCATTTGCGCTCTTTCACAAGGTGCCCGTGATGATTGATAAAACTCTTACCAAACGTAACACCATTATTACCAATGCCGGTAGTTATACGGATTCATTGCAACTCAAGGCTGCAGAGCTGGTCAAAGCAGGCGGAAGGGTGATTGCAAGCTTCGGAAAGAAACAATAACGTAATGTACCAAGTAAAGCTGGAACAATTTGAAGGACCGTTGGATCTTCTTCTAAAACTTTGTCAGGAGAAGAAATGTGCGATTTCCGAAATTTCGCTTGCCTCGATTGCTGATGCCTATGTGAGTGAAGTCACTTCTTCCTCCACGATTTCCCTCTCTGAGCTTGCGGATTTTTTGCTGGTGGCTGCGCAGCTCCTCCTGATGAAGTCGCGGCTTTTGATACCAGAGTTTAGCATGAAGGAGGGTGAAGAAGAGCCTGTGCCTGATTTGGAAAAGAAATTAAAGGTGTATCAAGAGTATGTGGCTGCGCTCGGGCCGGTGCATGATATAGTGGCACAAAAACATTTTTTGTATTCCCGCGAAGGGTTACCCCAAGGATGGGAAACAATTTTAGGAGAAAAGGCAGTGTTCACCTTGCGTACTGAAATAACGCCCCCCATGCTGCATGGGATTTTAGTAACCCTTATTACCAATTTAGAAAAGATTCATGTAAAGTTACCGCAAGAGGCCATACGTAAAGTGGCCAGCTTAGAAGAAAAAATTAAACAGCTGCAATTATTTTTTGCCACGCGCACGCAAAGCACCTTTCATGAGGCTGTGCCAAAGACTGCGCCGAAGATTGATATTATTTTGCACTTTTTAGCTATGTTGGAGCTTGCCAAACAACAATATGTGACGGTGGAGCAAACCGAAACATGGGGGGAAATTACGTTAAAGAGGGATAGCACAAATAGTGTATGATTACTGCTCAATTAGAAGCACTGTTATTTATTGCAGGCCGGCCGTTAAGTATGGCTGCCATTGCCCAGCATCTTGGTATCACCATTGAAGAGACCGAGCATGAGGTGAAATCTCTTGCCAATATGTATGAAGAACACAAGCGCGGTGTAATGATTACGCGTTTGGGAAACGAGGTGCAGCTTACAACGGCTACCTCTTGCAGTGCCCTGATGCAACAATTTTTACAAAGCGAAGTACAGAGCGATCTTACGCGCCCCAGTTTAGAAACGCTGACCATATTAAGTTACCGCGGGCCGCTCAGTAAATTGGAGCTTGAAAATTTACGCG
Organism: uncultured Gammaproteobacteria bacterium; assembly: GCA_964359155.1. Classification (GTDB taxonomy): domain Bacteria; phylum Patescibacteriota; class Patescibacteriia; order CAYHRN01; family CAYHRN01; genus CAYHRN01. The sequence goes on from CAYHRN010000029.1 coordinate 1,891, forward strand.
GCGTGAACTGCACCTTGATTTTACGCAATTTGGCAATTAAGGGGCTGGTGAGTTGCGAAACCAAGGGCGGCATTGAATACTACAGCGTGAGTTTTGAATTTATGAAACTGTTAGGGCTTGCCAATATAGAAGAGCTTCCTGATTACCAACGCCTTCATGAAAAACTGGAAGCGGTGGGGGTAACCACACAAGCTTAGTATGTTGTTTGCCTTTGCCCTTGCATTTCTTCTGCAACAGCCTTTGAGCACAGTACCTTTAGGGCAAGGCGTGAGCTTGGTGAAAGTGGAGCAATATGCGCCCTTAAGCCTTGGCATCAAGACTACGGCGCAGGGAGTGCTTATTGCTGATGTCACGGGTAGCAAAGACCTGGAGCTGTTGTATCAGAAAAATCCGCATACCGCGCTTCCTATCGCATCGCTCACCAAGTTGATGAGCATGATGCTGTTGCTAGAAAAAAGCAAAGGCCATCCCGCTATGGTGGTCATGATGCAACAGGATGAAGTGCAGGGCGAGAAAGGCGCACAGCGGCTGGATGTTGCAGAGGGAGAAGAAATTGCATGGAATGATGTAGTGCATGCCGCGCTTGTATTTTCTGCCAATAATGCCGTGAAGGCCCTTGTGTGTGCACAGGGGTTGCATGAAGATGAAATGGTTGAGGCTATGAATGCACGTGCGCAAACGTGGGGTATGCAGGACACACACTTTACCGATGTTACGGGTATTGCACCTACTAATGTATCCACTGCTTCTGATATAATGATATTGGCGCAGCATGCCTTTGCCACGCCTGGCATTGTGGCAGCAGGGGCTTCTGCGGTGTATCAATTTAATAGCGTAGTCAAGGGAAGCCTACGCCCCCATACCCTTCGCCATACCGATCGTACACGTACCAGTTTTTTGAATGATGTACAGCAAGGATTTAAAATTGTGGCGAGCAAAACAGGGTATGTGCAAGAAGGTGGGTATCATTTAGTGAGCAAGGTGCGCAAAGAGGGAAAAGAGATTATAGTGATACTGTTAGGAAGCGCTACTTCGCAAGTACGTTTTCAAGAAGCAAAAGGACTCGTGTGGTGGGCGTTTAAAAAAACAGATGGGCGCAGATTGAGTACAGATGGGTACAGATCGCAGATTGGCACGGATGCGCCCTCATCTGTGAGTATCCGTGATCTGTGAGCATCTGTTTATTATCTGTGAATATCTGTATGAAATTGATCGTCGCGAATTGGAAAATGAATCCCGCTACCCTTCGAGAGGCTCTTGAGTTGGCCAAGGCATGCGACCATGAGGGCGTGGTCTTATGTGTGCCATTTCCTTATGTGCTCCCCTTGAAGCAGGTTCTGAAATTTGCAAAACTCGGTGCACAAAATGTTGCATCTTGCGACTCTGGCCCTTATACGGGTGAAGTTTCACCTTTGATGCTCAAAGATGTGGGGTGTGAATATGTGATTATTGGGCACTCGGAGCGCAGACGCACGTACGGTGAGACCGATGTTATAGTACATCAAAAGTTAGCTGCTGCGCTTCGCGTAGGACTCACTCCTATTCTTTGCATTACTGATCCATCGCAAGCTGAAGATGCGCCATGTATTACGTATGAGCCAGAAGAGGCTATTAGTACCCAAGCAGGTAGAGTACCTTCTTTGCAGGATATTGCTACTGCATGTGCGAGTATACATGGTAGGGTATCAAAAGCTATGGTACTCTATGGAGGAAATGTGAATGCTAACAATGCGAAAGATATTTTAGCATTACCTTCGGTGGACGGAGTATTGGTAGGGGCCGCAAGCTTGAAAGCTGCAGAGTTTAACAAGATTATTAATTTCTGTCATTCCCGTGAAAACGGGAATCCAGGTACGTATTAACCTGGATCCCCGCCTTCGCGGGGATGACAAGATCACAAGACTATGGGAACCACTGAAGAGCAGTTGCTCGAAGAAAAAATGCAATTGATTCGCCACAAAGAAAAGGAGCGCGAGGTAGAGGGAAAGGCGCAACTTTTGGGTTTGCCGTACCTTAGCCTTGCCAGAGTACCGATTCCTTCTGATGCCCTAAGCATTATTTCTGAAGATCGCGCACGTGTGTGCGAGGCCGTGTGCTTTTTGCGCACCTTGGAAGATATTCATATTGCCTGTGTAGACCCCATAAACCCAGAACTTGCCCTCCTCTTGGAAGATCTGCACACGCGGTATCACACAAATCCAAAACTATTTCTTATCTCTCCGCGCAGCTTTGAACTTGCCTTGAAGTTTTATATGTTTGTGCAAAAACCCCGCGCGGCGTCCAAGGGTATTGCGCTCACCCAAGAAGATTTGGCAGGGGCATTACATGGGATAACTCATTTCCAGGATCTTAAGGCTCAACTTACCGATGCCTCAGTGAGTGATATTCTGGCAGTGTTAACTTCGGGTGCCGTACGATTTCGCGCTTCTGATATTCATTTTGAAACCCAAGAAAAGGGCACCGTAATCCGTTACCGTATTGATGGCGTGTTGCACGATATTGCACCACTTTCCAAAGAATTGTGGCAGCGCACGCTGTCGCGTATAAAATTGTTGGCCGAGCTCAAACTTAATATTGAACGCGCGCCACAAGACGGCCGTTTTAGCATTACCCTGGCCAATGAGCGCGTGGAAGTGCGGGTGTCGATTATCCCTACGGCATTTGGCGAAGATGTGGTGATGCGGCTTTTGCCGGCCAGTAGTGCACAAATTTCTTTCGCCGCATTGGGTTTACGAGGTGCCACCTTGGAATTGCTCTCCCAAGAAATGCTTCGCCCACAAGGCATGATATTAAACTCTGGCCCCACCGGGAGCGGTAAAACCACCACCTTGTACGCGCTTTTGCACGAACTTAATAAGCCCGATATTAAAATTGTGACGATTGAAGACCCTATTGAATACCAAATGCAAGGTATTGCGCAAAGCCAAGTGAATATGGCCACTAAATACACTTTTCCCTCGGCGTTACGTTCGATGTTGCGCCATGACCCTGATGTGATTATGGTGGGCGAGTTGCGCGATGAAGAAACCACGGAAGTTGCTGTGCAGGCAGCACTCACCGGGCATTTGGTATTTACCACCGTGCATACCAATAATGCCGCAGCTACTATTCCACGGCTTATTAGTCTTGGCGCAAAACCCTTTTTGATTGCCCCTGCGTTGAACCTTATTATTGCCCAACGGTTGGTGCGTATCTTATGCGCCTTATGCAAAGAAAAACTAAATCCCACTCCAGAACTTGCAGCGCGCATTAAAGCTGCCTTTGGTGCATCTGCTATGCCAGAGCCCCTGAACTTGTGGGCGCCCAAAGGGTGTGCTGAATGCATGGGGTTTGGCTATAAGGGCCGCACGGGTATTTTTGAAATGATTCATATGAGTGAAAAGTTGAAAACGTATATTATTGAGAAAGGAGAAAGCGTGAGCGAATACGATATTTTGAATATTGCGCTTCTGCAGGGTATGATACCCATGGTGCAAGACGGGCTGCGCAAGGCATTTGAAGGCATTACTACTGCCGAAGAAGTCTTTAGAGTAATAGAATAATATGGAAATACTGAAAGTTAACCCCAAGGTAATTAAAGCAAATCCGTATCAACCACGGAATCGTTTTGCGCCTCAAGAGCTGGAAGAACTGATGGCCTCCATCCGTGCCTATGGCATTATTCAGCCCTTGGTAGTAACGCGGCAGGGCGATAGTTTTGAGCTTATAGCGGGCGAACGGCGTCTTCGTGCCTCATTAGCGTTGGGGCTTGAAGAGGTGCCGGTAGTGATACAAGAGCACATGGGAGATTCGGAAAAGTTAGAACTTGCGCTGATTGAAAATATCCAGCGCCAGGATTTAAACCCTATTGAGCGGGCGAAAGGGTTTAGGCGGTTGATGCAAGAGTTTGGGTTGAATCACGAAGAAATTGCTGCCCGCCTGGGTAAGCCGCGTAGTAGTGTGACTAATACCTTCCGGTTATTGAGTTTGCCCGACGATGTGCAGCGTTCGATTGCGGAAGGTACCATTTCTGAGGGTCATGGCAAAGTATTGGCAGCAATTACCGATCATGCCAAAGTGCGTGATATGGCACAAAAAATTATTGGGCGCTCTCTTTCGGTGCGCGCCCTTGAAGCAATATTTAAAGAAGAAAAAAAGAAAACGCAGAGTACGCCGGTAGGCGACCCATTATTGCAAGAGCAAATTACTGCACTGGAAAATAAACTTTCTGCTAAAGTAAATCTTTTTATTACCAAGCGTGAAAATGGTAAAGTGGTGATTGACTTTTTTACCATCGAAGAGCTGCGAGGCATTATGCAGAATTTGCTCCAAGGGTAAGATGCTTAACTTCTTCCCAGAAGCGAAGATAGGCGATGCAGTACATTGCGGCGTTTTAAAATGCCTTTTATTTTACTGCGCGCGGTGGTGGTTTTTACAAACTTCAGCCAGTCCGAGCTGGGCAAGGTGCGGTTTTTATCCAGCACAATTTCTACCACATCCCCCGACATTAAGGCGGTAGCAACCGGCACCAAGACATCATTCACTTTGGCGCCCACGCACGAGTTGCCAATATGGGTATGCAAGTGATAGGCAAAGTCTATTGGGGTAGAGCCTTCGGGTAATTCAATCACGTCACCTTTGGGAGTAAACACAAAAATACGATTTTGCAGTGCTTCAATTTTGAGTGATCGTAAATAGGTTTCGTGGTCCGCTATGGCCGCAAATTTGGGCAAGTCTTTCACCCAGGCAAGCCGCCGGTCGACTTTGCCCATATTGCCCCCCTTTTCTTTATAATGCCAGCGCGTATTGCTGGAGATGCCATATTCTACTTCGCGGTCAATAGCTTCCGTGCGGATTTGAAATTCCACCACATGGCGTTCACAAAATACCGTGGTGTGCAGTGACCGGTACCCATTGGGTTTCGGGTTGGCAATATAATCTTTAATGCGGCCCTTGAGGGGTTTATAGTGCTGGTGCACAATGCCAAGTGCTGCATAGCAGTCGGGAATAGTTTTCACAATAATACGCAGTGCCAAAATATCGTAAATTTTGCTTACATCTTTTTCATGTTCCAGCCATTTTTGATACAGACTCCATAGCCTTTTGTGGCGGCTTTCAATGCGTACGGCATTCACTGCTTCTTGCTCGAGTTTCTTTTTAATAAAAAGAGGAACTTTTTTAATAATTTCTTTCTTTTTTTCTAAGTCAATATCCACATACGACTTAACCGTGGCATAATCTTCTGGATGCAAATACTTAAACGCTTCATCTTCCAATTCACTTTTGATTTGCCACATGCCCAGGCGATTGGCAATTGCAGCATAGATTTCAATGCTTTCTGTGGCAATGCGTAATTGCTTTTCGCGCGGGAGGGCACCTAGGGTACGTAAGTTGTGGAGCCGGTCGGCAAATTTAATAAACACCACTCGAATGTCTTCGGCCATGGCCACAAACATTTTACGCAAGTTTTCTACATAGCGTTCAATGCCGCGGTATTTAATTTTGCCGAGTTTCACAATACCGCTGGTAAGCCCCGCTACTTCATCACCAAAATTTTTACGAATATCTTCTACGGTGTAGGTGGTGTCCTCGGGTACATCATGGAGCAGCCCGGCAATCACCGTAGCCTCGTCCATATTCATTTCTGAGAGTGTGAGCGCAGTAGCAAGGGGGTGTATAATATATGGTTCACCGGTCATGCGCACTTGGCCCTTATGCGCTTCTGCGGCAAAATCATAGGCAAGCAGCACCAAATCACCATCAGCTTGCGGGTTCCGAGCTCGCATATTGCTGATAATGGTATCAAGCGCTTCTTGGGTTGCCTTATCACGCGTACTCATAAAGGTATAATATGGTATAATGATAAGGCTCTATGAAGTTACTGTCAAAACAGCTTGGAGTATTATTTTTTGTGGTGGGGCTTGTGATGGCACCCGTGCATTTTGTTGCGGCAGAAACTTTAGAGGTGGTGCTCTTATTTCCGAGCCCCGTGGTGCGCGTGAATCTTGATGGTATACGTATTGAGGGTGCTCCTGCTGCCCGTGCTACAATCGATAGCGTGGGTGCACTACATATCTATCAAAGTCCCCATACTACTTTACCCCAAGATGTCACGGTTATTTTGGCCAAGAGTGCACTGTATTTTCAAGATGGCACACAAAGCGAAGCATTGGTAAAAGAAGTACCATTGCAGCAGCGTACCTATGCAGCACATGAAATGGGGGACTCTACACCTTCTTCTGCCGCGCCCTCTGCCATCTCTACTCTAAGGTCTGCCTTAAGCGGGCTGCTCTTGCCTTTTGTGGCATTTAACCCTGACATATTTGGGTATGTGCGTAATTTACCCACCTATCTTGGTGCGCTGTTAGCTTGGATATTGTCGGCATTTGGATTACGAAAACATAAGAAATTGCCTTGGGGTACGGTGTATAATGCCATTACTAAAGACCCCATACCCTTTGCGATTGTGCGCTTGGTAGAAGGGTTAAGCGGTAAGGTGCGGGAAACACAAGTTACAGATTATGAAGGACGATTTGGGTTTGTCCCCCCACGCGGGCTGTACCGGCTTGAAGTAACTAAAGCTGGGTTTCATTACCCTTCGGTGATTGTGCAGGGTACGAAAGATGGTAATCGTAACCCGCTGTATCATCGCGAACTCACCTCGATTCAAGGGGATCGCGATAGTATTATTTCGTATATACCATTAGACCCCACGCCTGCAGTACAAAAAAAGGCCTCTTTGGTGAAGCGCGTATGGGCACTTTTCCAAGGTGCCATTCAAAAAAGCGCTGCAGTGTTTTTTATTTTGGGTGTTGTCTCGAGCGTTATGTTGGTATTTGCCTTACCTACCATAACCCATATGATATTACTCGGTGTCTATGCGCTTATGGCATTGGTACAACTTACCTTGGTGCCGCAACTTCCAAGGCCCTGGGGCACGGTGGTGAACGCTCAAAATGCACAACCAGTACCTTTGGCTTCAGTAACGCTTATAGAAACCAAGTATGATCGCGTGGTAAAAATGCGCCTTACCGACTTTGATGGACGATTTCATTTTTTACCAAGCCCGGGACATTATCGACTTTTGGTTGCGGCACCGGGGTATCGTTTCCCTGCCCAAGAACAAGTGCTCACTACCCATGGGAGAAAATCCTATACCGGTGAAGTGTTTACGCTTGGGGAAGATGATGCGGTGGTGAATATGGATGTGCCTGTTGACCGGCTGAAGAAAGGTTAAGAGCAATAAGGAGCCAGAAAAGAATAGCTAAGTCATTTTTAAAATAGGGCACGTCCACAAGGCCATGGATGAGGAGCACCAGCAGGGCAGCAAGAAAAGGAAAGCTCGTAAGCTCTTTAGTCTTTAAGCTCGTAAGCAGCACCACGGCAACAAGCCAGAGAAAAGCCAGCAGACCCAAAAGCCCTGTTTCACTCCAAAAGTTTAACAATATATTGTGGGGGTAGAGGTAAATTTCAATGTGCTTGGCTTTGTGATAGGGCGTCATAGCAGCTTGATAGCCCGCAAGCCCAGCACCCAAGAGTGCGTGGTCCTTCAGCATAGTAAAAGATTCTTTCCAAATAGAAATGCGCGTGGCGCCCGAGTCGCCGCGGAAGGTGAATTGCTGTAAGATGTAGGTGCGAAGAGGAGAGATTGTAAGGATGGTAAGGACCGTAAGGATGGTAAGGATGCCGGCAGTACGCCGGTATTTTTGTATGAAAAAAGCACTCAACAATAATCCCACAGGGAGCGCAATCCATGCGCCTTCGGTGCGGGAAAATATAATGGCGGCGAGGGAGGATGCAATGACCAATATCCAAAATATTATCCATCTGTCATCCCGTGCTTGACACGGGATCCAGATTAATACGTATCTGGATTCCGGCTTTCGCCGGAATGACAAT
>CAYHRN010000030.1:0-9716 GCA_964359155.1 uncultured Gammaproteobacteria bacterium
GGCGGATAATGTGTAGTAGAAATTGCCTTGCAATATGTGGATGACGTAAAAGAAAACGTCTACTCATTTGCCAATAATATCGTGAATCCGGAGGGCGGTACGCATACCGCAGGGTTCAGAGCCGCCCTCACGCGCACCCTGAACACCTTTGGCCGCGCAAAAACTTTTTTAAAGGAAAAAGATGAAAATTTTTCTGGCGATGATGTGCGCGAAGGGTGCACGGCGGTGATTAGTGTAAAAATTCCCAATCCGCAATTTGAAGGGCAGACCAAAGCAAAGTTGGGTAATCCCGAGGTTAAGCAAATTGTAGAAACTGCGTTTGGTGAGGCATTTGCCACATGGCTTGAAGAACACCCGCGTGAGGCAGAGCGCATTATTAGCCGCTGTCTTTTATCCTCCGCCGCGCGGCGGGCTGCCAAGGCCGCGCGCGAAACCGTGTTGCGCAAGGGTGCATTGGAAGGCATTACTTTACCTGGGAAACTGGCAGATTGTTCTAGCCGCAAGCCAGAATTATGCGAATTATTCTTGGTAGAGGGTGATTCTGCTGGTGGCAGTAGTAAGCAAGCGCGCAATCGTATGTTTCAGGCGATTTTGCCTTTGAAAGGTAAAATCCTCAATGTGGAAAGGGCACGTATTGACAAAATGCTCCAAAACAACGAAATTAAGTCTATTATCGTTGCCTTGGGCACCAGTTTAGGCGAGGATTTCGATATTAGTAAGTTACGCTATGGCAAAATTGTACTCACTACCGATGCCGATGTTGATGGTGCCCATATCCGTACCTTGCTGCTTACCTTATTGTATAGGTACTTTCCGCAGCTGGTAACGGGTGGCCATGTATACTTGGCAAAGCCACCCTTGTATAGAGTAACGAGCGGTAAGCAGGTTGCCTATGCCTTTTCGGATGCCGAGCGTGATACCTATATAACCGAGTTTAAGAAAAAGAATGCCGAAGCTAAGATTGATATTCAGCGGTATAAAGGGTTGGGCGAAATGAACCCCGAAGAGCTGTGGTCTACCACCATGAACCCCCAAACGCGCACCTTGCGGAAGATTACTGCGGAAGATGCAGAAAAGGCCAATAGCATGTTTGAAATATTAATGGGTGAAGAAGTGGTGCCGCGCAAAAAGTTTATTTACGAATTTGCACGATCGGTAAAAAATTTGGATATTTAGTAGAAATTAATAATCATAGGTATGGAGACAACAATGCTGAATACGATGGACGATGTCGTGAAAAGCGGTGTATTTAAAGTGCTCCCTAAAGTGGGGGACACCGTGGAAGGTGTAGTATTGCATGTGACGCGCGGCCTTTTGCGCCTAGATGTAAAGGGTATTAAAACCGGTGTCATTCGGGGTGCGGAATTTTTTAGTGCGCCCGAATGCAGTCAGTTTAAAGTAGGCGACAACGTGAGCGCCATGATCACTGATTTAGATAATGAAAAAGGCGAGCTTGAATTGAGTCTTAAAATGCGGGGTGGTGCCATGGTGTGGGAGCAACTCACCGCAAGTAAACGTGAAAAATCCACCGTGGAAGTAAAAGTGGTGAGTGCCAATCGTGGCGGCCTTTTAGTAAGTTTTCAAGGTGTGCAAGGGTTTTTACCCGTGTCGCAACTTTCCCTGGCGCATTACCCTACCGTGCCCGATGGCGATAAAGAAAAGATCTTAGCGAAATTAATGAGTTTTGTGGGTACACCGCTTGCGGTGACGGTGTTGGATTTTGACCCGCATCAAGGTACCTTTGTGGTAAGTGAGCGTTCAGCTAAAGGGGAAGATCAGAAAACGCTTTTGGGTAAATACGCGTTAGGGCAATTACTTGATGTACAGGTGGTGAAAATTATTGATGCAGGTGCCTTTGTGGAAATGGAAAAGGGTCTTACCGGCTTTATCCATATATCCGAACTTGCCTGGCATTATTTACCCCACCCCTCTGCTGTGGTAAATGTAGGACAGAAGTTCCAAGCCAAGATTATTGGCATGGAAGGCGAAAAAGTGTTTTTGTCACGCCGTAAGTTGCTGGAAGATCCTTGGCGGAATGCGGGCGACAAGTATGCGGTAGGGCAAAACGTACAAGGCAAAATCTTAAAAATTACGCCATTTGGGTTTTTTGTGGAGGTCGATACTGAAATTCACGGACTTGCCCATATTTCCGAGCTTTCACTGGATGGCAAAGCCGACCCTGTAGCATTGGCCAAGATTGGCGATACATTAGCGTTCACTATTATCACCCTTGAACCAAAAGAGCACAGGCTGGGGCTTAGCCTCAAGCCTTATAATCCTCCTGCAAGTAAACCTGAAGCTGCGCCTGATTTTGCACCTGCAAAATCACCCGCTGTTGCCTAGGGCGAGCCTACTATAATTTATGAATACGTTTTTGCGGTACATTGTTATTCCGCTCACGATATTTTTTCTTCTGGCCTTAGCATTTGGAAGCCAGCGTACCGCAACAGGCGTGGATACTGTGGGTATTGAAAAGTTGGTGCAATTTATTGAACAAGGCAACTTGAAAAGTGTGGAGATTGAAGGAAATACCCTCTACCTTACGCTTGCTTCAGGTGAAACCAAAAAGGCTTTCAAGGAAGGCAATGAGTCATTTGCCGCACTTCTGCAACATTATGGGGTTGATGCGAGTAAGCTCAAAAAGATAGAGGTGAGCCTTCGCCACGAGCCCTTGTGGCGCACCGTACTTTCTTCGGTGTTGCCGCTGTTGTTGCCCCTTATTATTATTGGTATTTTTTTATTTGTGATGATGCGGCAGGTGCAGGGCGCGAATTCCCGTGCCATGATGTTTGGCCAATTACGCCCGCGTGACAATGCGCAAGGCGCCCAAAAGCGAGTTACCTTTGAAGATGTCGCAGGGGTCAACGAGGCCAAAGAAGAACTCAAGGAAGTAGTGGAGTTTTTGCAAAACCCAAAAAAGTTTATTGTATTGGGGGCGAAAATTCCTAAGGGCGTGTTGTTGATGGGAAGTCCTGGTACCGGCAAAACTTTATTGGCACGTGCGGTGGCGGGTGAGGCCAATGTGCCGTTTTTTTCGCTTTCGGGAAGTGAATTTGTGGAAATGTTTGTGGGGGTGGGCGCCAGCCGTGTGCGGGATCTCTTCCGTCGCGCTAAGGCCAATAGCCCCTGTATTATTTTTGTGGATGAGCTGGATGCGGTGGGCCGCCAACGTGGTACAGGGCTTGGCGGAAGCCATGATGAGCGCGAGCAAACGTTAAACCAAATTTTGGTAGAGATGGATGGGTTTGACCCGAATAGTGGTGTTATTATCCTTGGGGCCACCAACCGCCCAGATGTGCTGGACCCCGCGCTCTTGCGCCCAGGGCGTTTTGACCGGCGTGTGATATTGGATGAGCCTGATATTAAAGATCGTGAGGCCATTCTTACTATTCATAGTAGGGGTAAGCCGCTTGATAAGACAGTCAGTTTACATAAAGTGGCCCAACGTACGCCAGGATTTTCTGGTGCTGATTTGGCAAACCTTATGAATGAGGCTGCAATTCTTACGGCGCGCAAGGGCAAAACCATTGTAGGGGAAGAAGAAATTTTTTCCTCCATTGAAAAAGTGATGCTAGGGCCCGAGCGCAGGAGCCATATTTTGAATGATAAAGAACGTACAATTACTGCCTATCATGAAGCAGGCCATGCCCTTGTGGCGCATGAAACCAAAGGTACCGACCCCGTACGTAAAATTTCTATTATTGCCCGTGGCCCTGCGGCAGGGTATACGTTGAAGCTCCCCAGCCACGATAAGCATTTACGTTCCTATTCGGAATTTAAAGGCGAACTTGCGGTATTGGTGGGTGGCTACACGGCCGAAAAAGAATTATTTGGCGAGGCTACCACGGGCGCGAGTAATGATTTACGACAAGCCACCAGTATTGCTAAGCGTATGATTATGGAATATGGCATGAGTGAAAAATTGGGCTTGCGTACCTTTGGCCAAAAAGAGGAAATGGTATTTTTGGGGCGTGATTTGCAATCGCAACGCGATTTTTCCGAAGAAGTTGCTAAACGTATCGATCGCGAAGTTGCCGATATGTTACATCATGCCGTGCTGCAGGCACAGAAAGTGATCAAAGAAAAGCGGGCCGTGCTTGACGCCATTGCCGCACTTCTCTTAAAGCAAGAAACTATTGAGCAAGAAGAATTTGAGAAGCTATTTGTATAAGGTATGGCGGTGATTGTTATTTCTTCTCTTATTATTGTCGCATGTGCCTTGGTGATTTTGTGGATTATCATTCGCAAAACACCGTTACTGGCCATGATTCAGTTAGATACGATTCCGCATGAACGGGTTGTGGTAGCAAAAAAAAGAATTTTAAGTGAGCGGCTTCAACGCATGTTTGTTGCCTGGCGTACGCGTATACGGAATCTTGTGATGCCAGTGAGGAATTTTTTTGTTTATCTATTTCATCGCCTCGAGCAGCGCTTGAAAGCGTTTGAATATGCGTTACGCCCCAAAGGGAAATCCATTGATGTTCAGAAAATTGCTGCCGAGGTAAGCGAGGCTGATAGTCTTGCCTCCCGGCGTGAGTATGCCCTTGCCGAAAAAAAATATATTCAAATCATTGCCCATGATGCCAAGTGTCTCGCTGCCTATTGTGGTTTGGGCAATGTGTATGTGCAGACTAAAGAATTACAAGGCGCACAAGAATTATTTTTTCATATACTCAAACTTGACCCTGCGGATATGCGTGGCTATTTAGGGCTAGGGAAAGTTTACGAAGCCTTGGGGCGTATCGAGGAGGCCTGGCATACGTATGATCGTGCCTTGCAGCGCGAGCCTCTTAACCCCAAGCTGCTTGATTCTTTTATTGAGACCAGTATAGTATTACAACGGCGTGAGGCAGCAGAATCGGCTATACGTAAGCTGCAAGAAGCGAACCCCGAGAACGAGAAAGTGAAGGAATTTTGGAAACGATTTCAAGAGATGGTGTAGAGAATGGGCCGATGTAGCTCAGTTGGTAGAGCAACTCCATGGTAAGGAGTAGGTCGCCGGTTCAACTCCGGCCATCGGCTTTGTATATACGCACGGGTGGCAGACCACCGCCGTTGGCGGGGCCCCGCTAAAAGCGGTGGGTGGTCAAATGCACCAGACTGCCACCGCCTATGGCGGGGTGCCGCCAGGGGCGGCATAAATCACTGAAAATTATGTATGGCACCTACATTCTCAAAAGTTTGTATGAGGAGGGTTACTACGTTGGTAACTCTGAACATGTATCTGTTCGATTGATCCAGCATAATCAAGGGAGAGTAAGGTCTACAAAAAGCAAACGTCCATGGGTTATTGTGTATCAGGAAGTATTTCCTACCAAGCAAGACGCATATCGACGAGAATTACAAATTAAGAGCTATAAAGGGGGAGAAGGTTTTAAGAAATTGTTTCAGTGATACTATACATACGCACGGGTGGCAGAGCGGTCAAATGCACCAGACTGTAAATCTGGCGCCGTAATGGCTACGAAGGTTCGAATCCTTCCCCGTGCAATGATCTTTGGCCTATCTGCCGACGTAGCCCCGACGCTCCGAGTACGGAGGTCGGGGTCCCGACCGAAGCGTCGGGACTCAGCTGGTATCCGGGCCACCTTAGCTCAGCTGGTAGAGCAGCGCTTTTGTAAAGCGAAGGTCCCCGGTTCAAATCCGGGAGGTGGCTCCAGCAGTAATTTGTAGATTTGTAAATTAGTAAATATAACTATATGTCGCAAGATAATTTGATCAAGTTAGAGTGCACCGCATGTAAGCGCGTGAACTACTTCAGCACCAAGAATAAAAAAACGCTAAAGAATCGCTTGGAGTTGAGCAAGTTTTGCAAGTGGTGCAAAAAACACACCGACCATAAAGAAACCAAATGACACGAAGTGTCATCCCTTCGGTAAGCTCAGGGCAGGCTCTGAGCAAGCGAAGCGAGTCGAAGGATCTCGTGCGAGATTGCTTCACCGCTTCGTTTATGCTATAACGCAGCATGTGGGGGTGTAGTTCAGTGGTAGAACGACGGTCTCCAAAACCGTTAATGTAGGTTCGATTCCTACCACCCCCGGATTCTCGTATAGTCGAGAGTTTTAGTTAAAATTTCATCGGCGCTTCGCGCCTCTTCATGGTAATTTGCCGCAAGAGTCCAAGGTAATTTCATTTCAAAGGTTAATTTCTGCGCCATGATACCATGGTTCGAGCCAATCTTTTTATGTACTTTTGGAAAATTGATAAACTAAAAAATGATTTACTAAAAAAACCACTTTCAGAAAGTGAGTCATTTAAGTATTTGCTTGCAACTCTTGTGGTATACAGCCTGGGAATGATTCCATTTTTAGAAAATAACATTTGGGATGTATATTCCGCAATTATCATTACCCTCATTACCGCCATAGGTGCTTATTATATTTACAAATGCAACAAGGGAGCAAGTGGCAATAATTTTCTTCAGAAATATTTTTCTATAGGTTGGGTAGTGGGTATTAGATGGATGGTATTTATTGCGTTGCCCATCATGGTTATTTTCTATATTGTAAAAGCATTATTGTCAGATATTCCTAGTTACACTACATTCACCGATGTGATATTGGTTCATTTATTGTACATACAATATTTTTGGCTTCTTGGTAAACACATTAAAGAAGTGTCAGAATAGTTTTCAAAATATGAAAACTGCCTACGTATTTGGACCAATTCATTTATTTGGACAAGACTATTTACCCGCCTACAAACATCTCATGAAACTTTGTGAGCCGTATTTTGATAAAGTCATTGGCACTTATCCCGACTTTTGGGAGAGCAAAGAAACTCCGCGTGAATTTTACGACCGTACTTACAAAGTTATTACTAAATGCCAACTTTTTATCGGCGAGGTCTCCAGTCCTTCAATGGGTGTTGGCATGGAATTTCAAATGGCACAAGAAAAGAATATTCCATGTATTGCGCTTTGTAAAAAGGGTGTTGAACCGTCGAAGATGATTACTGGCATACCATGTACTAAAAAAGTTGTTTACTATGAAGACTTCGCCGACTTATCCGAACAAATAAATGAGATATTAAAAGATTTGAGCTGGTTAAATGGGTGAATGATACATCGTACAACACCAAATATCTGGCTCAAAAGTTTTTTTGCTTATGAAAGGATTAATCTTATTTGATATCGATAAAACATTGATTAAGAGTTCAACAGGTCACGCAGCAGCATTTTCGGAAGGTTTTAAAATGGTGTATGGTGTTGATGCTACCACCGAGTTAATCGTCACACATGGAATGACGGATCAGCAGATTATTATTGAAATTCTCAAAAAGAAAGGGTTATCAGATTCGCAAATTCTTCCCAAGATACACGAATGCATGAAAGTGATGGTTGAATGCTTTGACCGTATCAAAGATTCAATAGAAGTGAGTGTACTTGATGGTGTGCCAGAATTACTTGAAGAGCTAAAAAATCAAAATTTTCTTATGGGACTAGTGACAGGAAATCTTGAACCCATTGGGAGAGGCAAGATGGAAAAAGCTCAATTAAATCACTACTTTCAATTGGGTGGTTTTGGAAATGATGATATAAGCAGAACAAAGCTCGTAAAGTTAGCAATAAGAAGAGCTGAAGAAAATTTTGATTTTCACTACGACAATAATGTCTTTCTTGTGGGTGATGCCCCACAGGATATGCATGCAGGGCATGAAGCAGGCATAACCACCATTGGAGTTACCACAGGAATCTTCACGAAAGAAGATTTAGAGCATGCGGGTGCTGATCATGTAGTTGATAATTTACAAGATACACAAAAAATTCTAAGTATTGTCTCGAAAAGGGTGCCGTAATCGAATCCGGTACAATAGATTTTCCGTATTGCGTGTATAAATTATAATTTTGCAATTGGCATTCATGGTTTCCACGAGCCTTGAGCCTTGTATATGCGTTTGTAAATACTCGTTGTTTTTGTTATCCTAAATACAGAATTGATATTACATATATGTCACTTGATCGCAAGGCACGATTTCTGAAAATATATGCAAATCTTCCCCTTGGAGTGCGAGGCGAGATTATTGTGGTACTTGAAGAAAAAGGACCTCTTACCTGGAATGCGGTATTTGTAGAAGTAGATGTAGACACCCCATTGAGTAGTAGTATTTTAGAAAAATTAGAGCATTTAGGAATTATTTAACTTTTGTATGGCATACCAAGATAATCCTAAAAATATTCTTTCAGATGACGAGGTGCGTAATCTTGTAGCTGCTCGGTTATCTGTCTTATCACAAGACACGATCATCTCATTAGGTTCTGCGGGAAGTTTTCCTCGCAATGAACTTATCGTACATGTAGAGCAAAAAGATGCTATTGGCAATAAACTGGCAGAGATTCAACTTGAATGGCTTCGATCATTTAAGGAAGAAGTTGTATGAAAATGCTGGTGACCAGGCCGCAGCATGATATGACGGTGCGATATCTTTCGTATTGGGCCGAAGAGATCATTACTTTTGCTCAAGAAAAGGGTATGCAAATTGTTGATCTTCAGGGGCAGAAAGCAAATAAGGATGATTTTGAAGGAAGGATGAAAAAATTAGAACCCGAAATTGTTTTTTTGAATGGTCATGGTAGTGAAGATAGTGTCACGGGCCATAATAATAAGGCTCTTGTTGAGGTTGGTAAGAACCATGAAGTATTAAAGGATAGCATTACCTATGCGGTATCATGTGATTCTGGGAAACTATTAGGGCCAAATGTAGTTAAGGAGAATAGCAATGCCACCTATATCGGTTATGATGATGAATTCGTTTTTGTTGCTGATGGCAGGTACATAAGCAAACCACTTTCTGATCCAAAAGCACAACTATTTATGGAATCATCGAATCAAGTGATGATATCTCTTTTAAGGGGTCATCGCGTCAAAGAAGCATCAGAGCGATCTCGGCGCGTATTTCATGAGCATTATAGAAAATTATTGGCTAGTACTACGGATGCTGATTCCTTACAAATGGCTCAATGCTTGCGGTGGGACATGCATCATCAAGTATGTTTAGGCAATGGAGATGCTAAGCTTGAAGTATAAGATTTGGAATATAAATATATCCGTTCTGTTGTTGTAAGATGGTTCTTATGTCCTCTACAGTTCTCTTCCCGCATTTTCCTATGTACGATTTTTATATTGCCTCGCGGTATCGCAACAAAGATTCGGTGTTGGAATTAACACAGCGCATCCGTGCACAAGGTTACTCGGTGTATTGTTTTGTGGAATCCGCACCTACCATTGAACACCTTGGTCCGGTTGATGGCGATGCACAAGAGGCCATGCAAAAATTTGAGGCGTTAGATTGGCGTACTGATAGGCGTGTGCGCGAAGTATTTGAAGCCGACATCAATGCCATTCACGCATCGCGTAGCGTGATACTTCTTTTACCCGCGGGGAAATCAGCCCATGTGGAGGCGGGCATTGCCTACGGACTTGGAAAACCGCTTATCCTTATTGGTGAACAAAAAGAAACCGAGAGCCTGTACCTTATTTTTAACCAAGTCCACCATTCGATTATCACTTTTTTAACATCTTTACCCAAGAAAATGTAGGGTTTTTATGGACTTACATGATGGATACAGATATGTGAACAACGCCGCATGGGTGGGTCCTATGTATTCAGTGCTACCTATATTCCCATAGCCATTGCGCTTGCGCTCATAACCCATGATGTGGTTTAATAATAGAAGACTATATACTAAAAAAAATAGTATGCCAGGTGATATTGAA